>JASHTO010000175.1 GCA_030040515.1 Terriglobia bacterium | reverse complement strand
CGGAATCACTTATCGCCTTTGGGAGCGTGGCCGGCCGAGCTTGGGAAGAAATCTGCTGAAAAGAAAAACATCTCTCGCCAAGGCGCAAAGCACCGCTAAGCAAACAAAGCAGTACCGGGTTGCGTGACTTTGCGCCTGGGCGTGAGATTGTTTATTTTTTTGCACCTTCTCCCGCCCGTCCGCTGACGGAGACTCCTGAATCCGCAGAAGCCCATGCCCCAGCCGTTCGATGCTAAGATGGGCAGGTACCCTCAGGACATCGTTCATGACACCGTGATGAGGCGGCGGCTCTGAGCACCGAAACCCCTTCCCAACCCGGATTCCAACTACCGGTAATGTTCCGCGCTCTGCGGCACCGGAATTACCGGCTGTTTTTCTGCGGCCAGATCATTTCGCTGATCGGCACCTGGATGCAGAACATCGCGCAATCGTGGCTGGTCTATCGCCTCACCAAATCTCCACTGCTGCTGGGGCTGGTGGCGTTCGCGGGGCAGGTTCCGGTGGCCGCCTTCGCCCCGCTGGGAGGTTTGTGGGCTGACCGCTACAGCCGCTACCGCACCGTCATCGGCACGCAAACCGCTTCCATGCTGCTGGCTTTCGTTCTGTCCGCCCTCACTTTGCTGGGCTCCATTCGAGTGTGGGAAATCATGCTGGTGGCTGCGCTGCTGGGTGTGGTGAATGGCTTTGATATTCCCGCGCGTCAGGCCTTCATCGTGGAAATGGTGATTCCCGACGATCTGATCAACGGCATCGCGCTCAATTCCGCCATGTTTAACGGGGCGCGCATGCTGGGGCCGGCGGTTGCCGGCGTGACGGTGGCGGCCATCGGCGAGGGCTGGTGCTTTTTCGCCAACGGCGTGAGCTTTATCGCGGTGATCATCGGCCTGCTGATGATGGTGGTGAAGCCGCGCGCGCGCGCGCCGCGCGCGCGTTCGGCGTTGGAAAGTGTTCGCGAAGGCTTCCGGTTTGTGGCGCATACGGGGCCGATTCGCGCCCTGCTGTTTCTGCTGGGTGTGGTCAGCCTGACGGGCATGCCCTACGCCGTGCTCATGCCCATCTTCGCGGAGGAGGTTCTGCATTCGGGCGCGCGCGGCCTGGGCTTGCTGATGGGCGCAACGGGAGTGGGCGCGCTGGTGGCCACTCTGGTGGTGGCGGCGCGGCGCGGAGTGCGCGGCCTCGGACGCTGGATCACCTACGCCTCCACGGGCTTCGGCGCCAGCTTGATTCTGTTTGCACTCTCGCGTTCCCTGCCGCTCTCCATCGCCTTCCTGCTTCCCGCCGGCTTCTGCATGCTGATCCAGACGGCAAGCTCCAACACCCTGGTGCAAACCATGGTGCCGGATGAGCTGCGCGGCCGCGTGATGTCCGTCTACTCGATGATGTTCACGGGCATGGCACCCCTCGGAGCGCTGCTGGCCGGAGCCAGCGCCCATCGCATTGGCGCACCCTTCACCGTGGTCATCGGCGGCCTCGTGTGCATCGCGGGCTCATTCGTGTTCGGCTCAAAATGGGCCGCCCTGCGCCCCGAAGTGCGCCAGCTCATCCTCGCCCAGGGAATGAGGAGCGGTGAGCCGGCGGAGGAAATGACCGGGCAGATGGACGCACTGAGCGAACGCAAGATGCCGACAGCCAACTGACGATTTCATAATATTGTGAAGGCGCGAACAGTAGCACGGCCAGGAGGAGCTGTGAAAAAATCAACAATCTCACGCAAAGACACAAAGTCACGCACGGCGGAGCAATCGCTTCTGACGTGCGTAGACGGCATGACTGGGCAGGTTGGATCTCCGGAGAGGTCATTCGACGGTCACGCTTTTCGCCAGGTTGCGAGGCTTATCCACGTCGCGGCCGAGGAGCACCCCGCAGTAATAGGCGAAAAGTTGGAGGGGCACAACAGTCAGCAGCGGCGCCACGGCTTCGTGCGTTCGGGGAATGTAAATGATGTCATCGACCAGATTACCAAGCTTAGTATTGCCTTCGGTAGTGATGGCGATGATTTTGCCTTCGCGGGCGCGAATCTCCTGCATGTTGGAGACCACGCGCTCATAGGAAGCATCTTCGAGGGCGAGGGCCATGGTGGGAAACTTGGGGTCGATCAGCGCGATGGGCCCGTGCTTCATTTCGCCTGCGGCGTAGCCTTCCGAGTGAATGTAGGCGATTTCCTTCAGTTTCAGCGCGCCCTCCAGCGCAATGGGATATTGAAATTTGCGCCCGACAAACAGGAAGTGGTCAAACTTGCAATACTTCTCCGCCAGCTCGCGGATTTTCCCAGCCTGCTTGAGGATTTCGCGGATCTGGTCCGGCACCCTTTCCAAGGCGCGAAGGATTTCATGGCCATCCTCGTAGGAAAGATCGCGGCTGCGGCCGATGAGAAGGGCCATGAGGGTGAGAATCGTGAGTTGCGAGGTGAAGGACTTCGTAGAGGCCACGCCCACCTCAATGCCCGCGTGGGAATAAATTCCGGCGTGAGTCTCACGGGCGATGGTGCTGCCCACCACATTCACCAGGCCCAGCACCAGAGCGCCTTTGCGCTTGGCCTCGCGCAGAGCGGCGAGCGTATCGGCGGTTTCACCCGACTGGCTGATGGCCAGCACGGCCGTTCCCTGGCGGATATTCAGCTTGCGATAGCGGAACTCTGAAGCCAGCTCGGTTTCCACCGTGAGGTCGGTGAGAGTCTCCATCACGTAGCGCCCCAGCAGGCCGGCGTAATAGCTGGTTCCGCAGCTCACGATGATCAAATGGCGCGCTTGCAGCAGGCGGTCCTGCACGGATTCGAGCCCGCCCAGCTTCGCCACCGCTTCCGCGTGATTGACTCGCCCGCGCAAGGCGTTCTCCACCGCTTCCGGCTGCTCAAAAATTTCCTTGAGCATGTAATGGGGGAACGAGCCGCGGTCCATGGATTCAATGTTCCAATCCAGGTTGGTGGTCCCGCGGCTCACCGAGCGGTTATCGAGCGTGGTGATGGAAAATTTTCCCGGCTCGAGGGTTGCCACTTCGTTGTCCTCGAGAAAAACCACTTTGTCCGTATGC
>JASHTO010000174.1 GCA_030040515.1 Terriglobia bacterium | reverse complement strand
TACCGCGTGGCTCGTGCTCGGTCTGCTATCGGGCCTGATGCTCGACGTCTACTATCTGAATATTGCGATCCTTCTCTTGCCGCTCGGCGAATCACTGCACGGTTACTGGAGGAATTGGCTTGAGCCGCGACATAACTGGGTCGAAACTCGAACGCTGTTTGTGAAGAATCTCGCTTACTGCGGCGCGACCTTTGCCGCATTCCTACCCACCCTCATCACCCGAAAAATCATTAATGGCGACGCCTTCGAGCTTGGCTACGATCCGCTGGGCTTCTCCCACTGGATTCACCCTGCGCTCTGGCAGCCGCTTGTTTCCTCGAATCACGGATTGATTGCCTGGACGCCCATTGTCATCCCCGCGCTCGTGGGCCTGGTGCTTTTGCGCAAGCGTGACAGGGAACTGTCCGCTTATTCGCTCGCCGCGGTCGTGGCTCTCTATTACATCGTGGCGTGCCACGAAGATTGGCACGGAGTTTCCTCCTTCAGCAACCGTTTCTTTATCTCGCTTACGCCGTTCTTCATTATTGGCCTCGGCGTTGCGCTTCAAGAAGCAGCATCGTGGTTCAAGCGAGCACGCTTGGCATACGCGGCCATGGCGACGGCGATTGGCGCGCTGATCCTCTGGAACGTGGCGTTCATCTTTCAATGGGGCGTGGGGCTGATCCCGCACCGCGGTCCGATTTCCTGGCGGCAAATGACCTATAACCAAGTCTTCGTGGTTCCCGCGCGCCTGGGCGGCGCCTTGAAATCCTATTTCACCAACCGCAGCGGAATGATGCAGCGCATTGAAACTGAAGACGTGAAGGGCTTGAATCTTGATTGATGCTTTTTGCGCTTCATTGTAGCGGCGCTCTATGAGCGTCGACGGCGGTCGCGGACCGCCGCTACAGCCTCCTGCGCCCGATCCTTTCCGGATCGAGATTGACACGCGTGCGCGTGCGGTTCTACACTCCAAATTCGAAGGCAATTCACCATCACACCAAAGGTGAAATCCATGGCAACAGGTCCGCTGAACGACCAGCAGGTGCGCGACTACCACGCGAACGGTTACGTGCTGGCCAAGGGGCTGTTTGACGCCGAGGAGATCGGATTGCTCGTGCGCGCCGCGAAAGAAGATCGCCAACTTGACGAGCATTCCTTCGGCCGCAAGGATGGCGAAGGCGGCACGGTACGACTTTCCGGCTGGAACCAGCCCGGTGACACACTCTACGGCATGTTCGCGCGCTGTGAGTCCGTAGTAAATTCCATGGAGAAGCTGCTGGACGGCGAGGTTTACCATTACCACTCGAAAGTGATCATGAAGGACCCGCGAATCGGCGGCGCGTGGGCGTGGCATCAGGACTACGGATACTGGTACATGTTCGGCGCGCTGTTTCCGCTGCTTGCAAGCGCCTGTATCGCTATGGACCCCGCTACCCGTGAGAACGGCTGCCTTCAGGTTATTCGCGGTTCCCAAAGCCTTGGTCGCATCGATCACCTGCTAACCGGTGAGCAGGCCGGCGCGGACCGCGATCGCGTAGCGGAAATCCTGAAGCGCATGGAACTGGTCCACGTGGAAATGGACCCCGGCGACACGCTCTTCTTTCACTGCAACCTTTTGCACCGCTCGGACCAGAACCGTTCGGAAAATCCGCGCTGGTCGCTGATCTGCTGTTACAACGCGGCGCGCAACGATCCCTACAAGACCGACAAGCATCCCGGTTATACGCCTCTGCACAAGGTTCCCGACACGGCCATCAAGGAGGCCGGCCTGCGCCGTTTTGCCGACGCGCAGGGTGATGTTGCGTGGTGGCAGAACACTTCGAATCTTGCCGCAAGCGGGCTGAAAGGGAAACAGGTCTGAAAATCCATGTCCGACGCCAAGACTGATCTTTTGCGCCACACACTCGCCACGCTCGCCTATCGCGGCGGTAAAGCTCTGCGAGGCGCGCCTGCGGGCTTTGCGAATTTTCGTGCCGCGGCAACCACGCGCACGCCGGGAGAAATCCTCAGCCACCTCGGCGACCTTCTCGACTGGGCCGTTTCCATTGCCGATGGCAAAGAAGCCTGGAGCGGCTCGAAGCCTCTCGATTGGGAGAAGGGAACAGCGCGCTTCTTCGCCTCACTCGAAGCCCTGGACAAGCGACTGGCGTCGGCCACGCCGATTGTCTGTACGCCTGAGGCGCTCTTTCAAGGCCCCATCGCCGATAGCATCACCCACGTCGGCCAAATCGCCATGCTGCGTCGCCTGGCTGCGAGCCCCGTGCGCGGCGAGAACTACTTCGTCGCGGAAATCACCTCGGGCCGAGTCGGAAATGAACAGGCGAAGCCGAAGTTTGAGTTTGATTGAGTATTAGATCTCGCTACGATTCCTCGGGAAGCGATTCCTCGTATTCCTCGAGGGCTTGGCTAGCATGCTCGGTTTTCAATTTCAGGACATCGAGTTGGACGGAGACTTCCGGCAGAAGGTCGTGATAGGCAGGGCTACCCGGCTTGTGGCGTCTCAACCTGCGGCGCAGAGCTTCCAGGGAGCGAGAGTACTCTTCGACCTCATCAAGCATTCGTTCTATCGTCGATAATGAAGTAACGGACTTAGTCGACATCAATCACCAGTTTCTCTTCAGTCGGCGCGTTAAGCGCGCCACTGTTGCCTTCCATGTTGCGATTTCGCGCTCCCAACTCGCGATCAGAGTCTCGTCCGGATTGGCTTTGGCGAGCTCAGCACGAATTTTGACCTCGTGCGCCACGATGATGTCTTCAAGGCCGGCGATTCTTTTCCTCAAGTCTTTGTTGCGTCCCATCGACCACTTGAATTATAGCATCAACGCGAGCATCAATTGCCAGGTTGACTCACTCGGATTCGCATCTAACGATTAATCCGCCCTCTTGCCGGTTGATGTCTGACGAATGATCCCTTTCTACCATCCTATCGGTTTCCCGCGATTCTGCTCCTCCAGCCACTTTTCGAGCGGCGCGAAGTAGTCGCGAATCGCCGTCGCGTCCATTTGGCGCTGTCCGGTGAGGACTTCAAGCGCATCGGGCCAGGGGCGGCTTTCGCCCATTTCGAGCATTTTGGCCAGACGCGCGCCCGCTGCCTTATTCTCGTAAATCGAGCAGCGATTCAGTGGGTCGCGGCATCCGGCCGTTTGCGTGAGGGCGCGATGAAATTGGAATTGCAGAATGGCGGCCAGGAAGTAGCGCGTGTAAGGGACATTGGCGGCCACGTGATATTTCGCGCCGGGGTCGAAGTCATCCTCGCTGCGCTCGACGGGCGGGGCAACGCCCTGATACTTCAAGCGCAGCGCCCACCACGACTGATTGTATTGCGCCGGCGTAATTTCGCCGAAGAAGACTTTCCATCGCCACTGATCAATGAGCAATCCAAACGGCAGGAACGCGATTTTCTCGAGCGCCTTCTTCATTAAAAGGCCCAAGTCCTTGGAGGGATCGGGCGCCTGGCTCAGGAATCCTAGTTTCACAAGGTACTGCGGCGTGATGGAGAGCGCGATCGTGTCACCGATGGCCTCATGGAAGCCGTCATTGGCGCCGTCGCGGAAGAGGTAGGGCTGAAGCCGATAGGCGCGCTGATAAAAGGTGTGTCCGAGTTCGTGATGGATGGTGGAGAAATAATCAGACGTGATGTCGATGCACATCTTCAGGCGCAGGTCCTGATCAAAATCCATGTGCCAGGCGCTGGCGTGGCATACCACGTCGCGGTCGCGGGGCTTGGTGAACATCGAACGCTCCCAAAACGACTGGGGCAGGGGAGCGAAGCCCAGCGACGTGAAGAAG
>JASHTO010000173.1 GCA_030040515.1 Terriglobia bacterium | reverse complement strand
AAGCCGAGATTGTCCTGCGCCGTCACCCAGCCGCCTTTGCCATCCGGTACCTCGAGGCTGAGTCCGTGGGCACGCCAGCGGCTGCCCTGCGTAATTGCAACGTTCACTGACGATTCAGTGTCGTGAATCGAGCCTTGCGCAATCAGATAGAGCGGTCCGGATTTCGGCGCATCGTTCCCAAGATCAACCTCAAGATAATGATCCCGGGTCACTCCCTGAAATTGTCCCTTTCCAAAACTGGCCACGGCTTTTCCATCCAGCTCGCTGAGCAGCCCCGTGACATCCTGCCCGGTGTCATCCACCGCGTGCGCGATCGGGTGGGGTGTAGAAACCGTGGTAATGCCCAGCTTTAGCGGGGGAATCACGAAGCGCTCATCGACAAAAATCTCCGTGCCCACGGGATGATCGACTACCGACAATGCAATGTAGTCATAGTAGTACACCTCCCAAAGTTCGGCGGTAATTCGCAGGTCGTAATAACCATCGTGCGGCACGAGCTGGTCGCGGCCGATCTTGTACCACTCGCCGGTCGCAGCAATCTGAGCCGAGCCCAGTGTGTTGATACGCAGCCCGATCGCGGAACCCCATGGAACCGCGTCCTTCACAAATTCCATCCGTTTGCCGTTGTAGGCGAATAGAAACGGGCACGAAGCCTTCAACCGCTGCTCGGTCAAGACATCCTGATCCGCCTTGACTCCGAACTCAGCGCGCACCGTGCCGTTGGGCCAGACGACGCGAACGACTTCGGCCTCGCTCTGTTCTCCCAATCCGAAATGAAGCTTCGGTCCGGTGATCGGCTGCTTCTGCAGCAGCAAACCCGAGCGCACTTCGATTTCGCCACCGACACCGAAAGGATTGATCCGTTGGTCGCCCACCGCCTGCACGGCATGCGGCCGCACGACCTGCCAGTGATAGTTCTTTGCACTCTGATTGTCGGCCTGCAGCGGCTGCCCATCCGCCGAAAGTCCCAGCAGATCGAGCTTGCCGTTGCCGTTGAGATCAGCCGCGTCAAAGGTCAACGCAGGCCCGACCGGACGGTTCAGCGGGGTGAACCTGCCGTCGCCATCACCAAGCCAAACCAGCGCGCCACCTGAATTCCCCACCGGCAACGCAACGGGAGAAAGATACAGATCGAGTGCACCATTGTTGTCCAGGTCGGCCACGCGCAGGCGCACTTCAGCAGAAAGCACCTGCGCCGCATTCGGAACTCGGGCAATTTCCATAGTCTCCCACCTCAGCCCGCCTTCCGGGTCTGAGATTTTCTTGTCAGAGATGCGCTCAATTGCGCCATTGGGCTGAACGGCCAGCAGATCGAGCACTCCGCCATTATCCGCATCGGCGACCGCGATGGCTTTCGCATCCTGCACATTCGCGGGAAGAGCGCGTTCGCGGAATTGCCCCTGGCGCTCATTCATAAACACGTGCAGACGGCCTGCGCCATCGATGATTGCGGCATCCGGATTGCCGTCACCGTCCAAATCAGCCCAGGCGAATTGGCGAATGCCGGAGATTCCGGCAAAGGGATGGATCGCCAGGAACGTTCCGTCGCCATTGTTTCGTAATACCGTCGGGACGCCAGATTGTGATCCCAGCACAAGATCGAGGTCGCCGTCAGCTTCAATATCCACTGCCCAGGCGCCTGTGTACGGCGCGCTGGTCACGGCCTTCGGCAGCTTGGTCTGCGCGGTGACATCGGTGAAGGTGCTGGGAGAGTCCTGCCGCATGAGCCGCACGCCACCCGCCCCCGCCAGCACTAAATCGGTTTTGAAGTCGTAGTTGAAATCAACCTGGGCAATTCCTTCGGGCGCGGGTGGTGTGTTCGAAGCCCCGCCCGGAAACGGCAACTTCGCGCCACTCGAAAGCAAGACCTCATGCGCGTTGGCTGCTGCCACAACCGGGCCGCCTTCGCTGCCAAGCTGCACCGCTTGGATCCAATTCCAACGCCGGTTGCCGGCGTTGGGCAGCGGATGGTTGGCGAAGGTCATCGCCGTATCGGCGGGCGCAGGCGTAAAGACCGGCGATTCCATGCGCAGAAAATGCGTGAATGGTGCAGCTTCCTCTCCCGGCGGCGCCTTGATTGCGGCTAGACTCAGACGGTAATCCGGCACGCGCATCAGCACGTTTCGCAGAAACGTGGTTTGCATCGCCGCGCCTCGCAGGTCGGAACTGTTGATGGCAGCCTGCACTGCGGCAAATTTCTGCTGCACCTCGGACGGCCATTGTGAAGCGAACGCGTTGAGCTGCCCCACTGCCGACTTCAGCGTGGCGACATCGCCGCGCTTTGCGGCCACGCGGGCGAGTTCGAGCATCGCGGCTAGGTTATCCGGCTGTGCCGTGAGAATCTTCTGCATCAACTGCTGGTATTCGTTCTCAGCGTTTTCATCCCCCTGGCGCTCGACTTCTTCCGCCAGTTGATAAATCGCCTTCAGATTTTGGGGATTGAGCTCGATGGCCTTCTGCAGATCACTGATCGCCTGCGCCGAATTTCCTCGTTCGCTCTCTAGCAGCGCGAGCAACTGGTAAACCTGGTTATTCCGCGGAGCCAGATCGCGCGCTTTCTGCAGCCGCTGCGCGGCCACGTCGTAGTTGCGTTGCCGCAGCGCCAGCACTCCCCAATTGCCCCAGCCCGCGGGCTCCCCCGGAACGAGTTGCGTCACTTCGGAGAGGCTGCGGTCGGCGTGCACGTCGTCGCCGACCTGAAGCGCCGACAATCCGACGTAGAACGCCGAAACGACTTTTTGGTATTCCGCTGAACCCTTCTGAGGGAGTTTTTCCCCGGATCGGCAACCTGTAAAAACTGATATGAAAATGCCTGCGAGGCATGCCGAGACGCGGATGTTGCGGCGGGTTGAACCCGATGTGTGTTTGTTCACGTTCCCGACGGCGCCTGTATTTCCTGAACTCGTTTCTTCCTGCGCTTGCGTGTTCTCGAGACTCCACGGTACCACAGGAAGGCGACCGCGAGAAACGGAAAGAGGTAGAACAACAGGCTGAATTGTCCCAACGCCGTGGGAGTTGCTTCCACCCGGGAAAATGCCTCGCCGTTCCCCTTTGAACTCTCGATCACCAGATGGACACGCCACCACTCGTCACGGTCAAAATCCGCATATGCCTTGTACTGGATTTGTCCTTGCACATCGTCGCGTTCGGCATTATAGAAGGCTTCCGGTAATCTGTGACTTTCCGGCTGCACTCCAATCTTAACCTTCAGCTCGCTGCAAATCTCGCTGCTCTGCTTCGGGTCCACCATCACGTAGAACGCTCCCGTCCCGATGTCCGGGTGAGTCCAAAGCGCAATCACGCATGGCCCGACTTTCTGATTTTCAATAATGGGGAAAGGCGGTCCGATATGTGCACTGGCGGGCACACTCACCGCCAAGGACAGAACCAGGAGTAAACCGCAGGCTAGATTTCGATTCCGAACCCGCATCACCAAGCCAGATTGCCTCGTCGAGTGTCAGCTACCCATCATGAATGTGGCTCGCATTTCCATCGGCTGAAAAATTAGCCAGACGGCCGCAAGCCCGATCAGAACACAAACCGCT
>JASHTO010000172.1 GCA_030040515.1 Terriglobia bacterium | reverse complement strand
TATGGTTGTATTCACCCAGGCCTCGCCGTGCATTCCCATCATGCCGAGATTCAGCGGATGCGACGCGGGAAACGAGCCGAGACCGAGCAGCGTGAGCGTGACGGGAATCCCCGTGCGGTCCGCCAGCTCGCGGACTTCATTCATGGCGCCGGAAACCATGATTCCGTGCCCGGCGAGAATCACCGGGCGCTTCGCTTCCTGAATCAGCTTCAGCGCTTTGGCATAATCGTCCTGCGTGGGAGAAAGATCGGGCCGGTAACCCGGCAATTGCGGCTTCGCCGCCTCCCAATCAAACTCGCAGGAGGATTGCTGCGCGTCCTTGGTGATGTCGACGAGAACGGGGCCGGGGCGTCCGGAACTCGCTACGTAAAATGCCTCGCGCAGAGTGCGCGCCAGTTGGCTGGCATGGGTCACCAGGTAATTGTGCTTGGTGATGGGCAAGGTCACGCCGGTGATGTCCGTCTCCTGAAACGCGTCGGACCCGATCAGCTTGCTGCCCACTTGTCCGGTGATGCAGACGATGGGGGAAGAGTCCATCATGGCGGTGGCGATGCCGGTAACCATATTGGTGGCCCCTGGGCCGGAAGTTGCAACAGCCACGCCCACGCGTCCGCTGGCGCGCGCGTATCCATCCGCCATGTGCGTGGCGCCCTGCTCGTGCCGCACCAGGATGTGATGAATGCCGCTGTGCTTCAGCGCGTCGTAAGCGGGCAGAATTGCCCCGCCCGGATATCCGAAGGCGTGCTTCACGCCTTCGCGCTCCAGGCATTCCCAAATGATCTGCGCTCCCGTCTTGATCATGTCTGCCACTTCCTCTCCGTCGGAATGGGTCCGGAAGCTCCCGCCCGGCCCCATTCGACATTGTACATTAGGAGAGCCATTCTTGGGTTAACTGCTTTGACAAAAGCGTATCTTTCCGGCGCTGTAGCGGCGCTCGATGAGCGTCGCATTTAGGGGCTTATCCGTCATCTGACGGAGCAAGCCCCTGCGACGGTCAATAGACCGCCGCTACAGAATTCAAACCGAGGCACTCCTTCGCGGCCCCACCGTTTGCAAATCCCATTACCAGAGAGTACACTCCTGCCATCGACGGGCCTGATTCCTCAGTGCGGAGGAGCCTATGCGCAGAACACGCTTCATGAGCTTGCTCTTTCTGGTTTGGTCGATCGCCTTTTTCTTCGTGGCGGATTTTCGCCAGGCGCTGGAGGTTCCCATTTTCGTGCTGGGTGCAAGAGGCGACCAACGCTGGCTGGAACGCGCCGGAACAATTCCTGCTGAAAATCTGCGCGAGGCAGTGGCGGAGAAGCCCGACGCCCGTACTTTGGCCTTCGCCGCACTCCACGCGCCGGGGGTGAAAGAAGCCCTGGACTGGGGCAGCCGCGCGGTGGCGATGGACCCGAGCCTCACCTGGATTAATTTTTCAATTGCCGGCCGGGCGATCGACTCCAAGCCCATTCCGCCTGAAGCGCCCGCCTTGATCTCGGAACTCGAGAAATGGGATCCGGAAAATGCCGTTCCGTACCTTCTCGAAGCTGAGGAGATCAATAAGGTCAAGCCCATCATGAACGGACCGAAAGAAGCCATGTTGCAGGCTGCGGCTGAGAAAACGGACTGGGTCCAGGCGATGCAGAAGGCTTACGCGGCGTCGCATTACGATTCGTATTTCGACCGCCGCTTCGAGTTAGAGCGCACCTGGCTGACCCAGAACCACCTCGACAAGCCTGCGGTGTTGCTGCTTTCGGTGGCGGCTTACCCAATCCCGAATCTGCTGCAAATCCGTACCTACGCCAACCTGGTGGTGGACAAATTCGGAAGGGAGGCGGAAGACGCCGGGCATCTGCCCCAGGCGATGGATTACTACTGGACCGCTCAGCGCATGGGCGAGCGCATGCGAATTCAAGGCGGTTCGTTGATTGAAAGGCTTATCGGCGCGGCGGTGGTAAAAACCGCGGACAAGCGGTTGATTCCCGCTTTGCGCAAGGACAGCCGACCCGACGCGGCGGCGGCGATAGAGATGTACGAGCAGCAAATGGACCAACAGCTTGACACTCTGCGGGGAAAAGACCCGCTGGCACAAAGCACCAATTACAATTGGACGGCACTGGCCGTGGATGTTCTTGCGGGATTGGTGGTGGTCTTCGGCGTGCTGACGCTGGTTTGCATTCTTTATGTCAATGCCAAACGCTGGGTGCGCCCTCAATCCAAGGGCGTGCTCTTTCAATTCCTCACCGTCGGCGAGAATTACATGCCGGTGTTGCTGTTCGTGGCGTGTGCCGCATTATTCCTGAGCTACTTTCCCTACGCGCAGAACTTTCACCACTACATGACAGCGACGGGCGAGATCCACGATTACGAGCCGTTGTTCTACAACGTCCTCCCGAATTACGGCGCCATGCCCGGTCACAACACACTGGCGGTCGGAAACCCATTCCGTCCGTATGGGTGGTACGCGCTGGCGGGCCTCGTCATCGTGGCGCTGATTTCGACGGCCTTTGGCCGGCCCTCGTCCCGCGGGCACACGCCAAGTTAGCCGGACGCGCGCACTTTCCTTCTAAGATGCTATCATCCCGTTCGTGTGATGTGAGGCAGTCCATGCCGGCCGCGACTTTCCGGCATTGGACGCACCTCCGAACCATCACGGACCAATGAGGAGATATTTCGCATGAATTGGCTTCTTTCCGTGCTGATCGCAGCGTCGTGTGTGACCGCCGTCGTGGCGAATCCGCCGGATGAAGACTTGCTTGAGTCTCGCCGCGCCCGTTTCAAGGCTGCGCTCGCGGAGGATTGGGAATACCAGTTGCGCACGCACCCGGAACTGGCCACCTTCATCGGCGACAATCGCTACAACGACCGCCTGAGCGAAAACACGCCGGAGTTTTATGCGCGCCAGGTGGAACATGCGCGCCACGAGCTCCAAATTTTCCAGGCGATAGATGGCACCGGTTTCCCGGAGCAGGAGCGCCTGAGCAGGGACTTGATGATCCGCGATTTGAATGAACAGATCGAAGGCGCGAGGTTCAAGCATTGGGAGATACCCATCGATCAGATGAATGGGCTGCACCTGGCGCTTGCCAGCATGCCCTCCAATGTGCCGCTCAAAACTGCCCAGGACTATCGGGATTACATCTCGCGGCTCCACCAGATTCCGCGCGTGCTCGACCAGGCCATCGCCAACATGCGCCAGGGCCTTGCCGATCATCTGGTTCAGCCCCGCTATCTGCTCGAAAAGGCCGCTGCCCAGGCGCAGGACATCGCGGGGAAAGCCGTGGAAACGAGCCCCTTCAGCCAGCCTGCGAAAAAGTTTCCGGCCGGAATATCGGCTGCTGATCAAAAGACTCTGCACGACGCGATTCTTGAGGTGGTCGGCAAAGAGGTGACGCCCGCCTACGCCCGCCTGGCGGAATTCCTGCGCACCGACTACGCGCCGCACGGCCGCACCGAGTATGGTGTGTGGTCCCTGCCCGATGGCGACGCGCGATACCGCTTTGCCATAAAACAGATGACCACCACGGACCTGGGTCCGGAGGAAATCCACGAGATGGGGCTCAAGCAGGTGGCGGAAATCGAAGCGCAAATGCTGAACCTTGCGCGCCAGCAGGGCTTTGATAACTTGGCCAGCTTCAATGAACACATTCGCAAGGACCCGCATTTGTACGCGACGTCCGGCGAGCAGATTTTCAATTTGTACCAGCATTACACCGACCAGATGTATGCCAAGCTTCCGCAAATGTTCGGCCGCCTGCCCAAGAACAGACTTGAGGTCGTTCCCATGGAGGCTTTCCGCGCGCCCAACGCCGTGCCCGCCGATTACTCCATCGGCGCGGGCGACGGCTCGCGGCCGGGCCGCATCAACGTGAATGAATACGACCCGCAGCATCGACTGCTGCTCAACGTGGAGGCGATTGCGTACCACGAGGGAATCCCCGGTCATCACTTGCAATTCTCCATCGCGCAGGAGCAGACCGACCTGCCGCCGTTCCGCCGATTTTCATCGTACACGGCGTACTCAGAGGGCTGGGCGTTCTACGCGGAGCGCCTGGGAAAAGAAGTGGGCTTTTATCAAGACCCCTACAGCGAATACGGGCGCCTCGAAAACGAAATGTGGCGCTCCGTCCGCCTGGTCGTGGATACCGGCGTCCACTACCAGCACTGGTCGCGACAGCGGATGGTGGATTTCTTCCGTCAGCACACCGCGATGGACGAGCCGAACATCGAAACGGAAGTGGATCGCTACATTTCCTGGCCCGCGCAGGCGTTGGGATACAAACTCGGGCAGATGAAGATTCTGGAGTTGCGTGAGAAAGCGCGGCGGGAGCTCGGCAATAAGTTCGATTTGCGCACTTTCCACGATGCGGTGTTGGATGACGGTCCGCTGCCACTGGACGTGCTCGAAGAAAACGTGGACAAGTGGATTGCCGCGCAAAAAGGCAAGTGAACCGCAGCCGGCTCGAGCGCGCGCTAAGGCTTCACATCGATGACATCAAGATTGCCGTCGGTGTGCCACTCGCCGCCCGTGGCGGTGGTGCCGCTGCTGAGCGGATTGGGGGGAGCGATGGGCTGCGCGGCCTGCACGCCTCCGCCCAGCCACAGATCCGCGTCGACTTGCGCGCGCTCGTCATCCAGATTTGGATCGGTGGCGTGCGAGCCGGAGCTATAGTCGATTCCCATGTCGTGCGTCGCGGCAGCCAGCCAGATGGGACGGCCATCCGGTGCGGGTGTCGGTGTTTGCCACAAGCGCAGATGGTGGCGCTTGTTGAATGTATCGAGAACTTTCTCGAAGGCCAAATCCTCTTTTCTCCCGAACAGGAAAAGCTCGGAGACGGGCGCTGCATCGTATCCGTCGTTGTTGAGGACGGCTTGCATGGTCTTCCAAATCGACTGCGGGTTTTTCGCCTTCGGTTCGGTCCACCCCGCTTGATGAAATGCCTGCTCAATCTCCTGCGCCGTTCCGATGAAAACCAGATTGATGGGATCGCCGGGCTTGTTGTTCCTGCTTGTCGCGCGTTGGGGCGCATTCGCCAGTACGCCGGCCACGGAATCGCTCAGTTTTGCGGGAAGCTCGCGCGGCCCGGCGGAAGCCACGAAGCGCTTTAACGCCAGCGGCTGAGTGAGAGTGAACTGGAAGTCGGTGCCCGGCGGAAATTCAATCTCCGTGTTCACCTGACCGACCCTTTGCTTCTGAATCTGGCTGTTGATGGTGGGATTGATCTGCCCGACCTTTTGAAATACGCCCCCCAACATGGGCGCGTATGCCTCGGAGGCCAACACACCCACCACAGTCCCATCGGCAAGATAGGATTCCCGCGCGTTGCTGACGCCGGTCACGCGTCCTTCGACGCTGAAATTTCCCTCACCGGGAATGGCGAGCTGGTTGAATTCCAGAAGAATGTCCGCGCGCTGCTCCGGAGCGGCGGACGGATCGCATTTTTCGAGCGTGCCCGCCAGCGTGGCGCCGAAGGGCAGGGCAGTGCCGCCATTCACCTCGAGCTCACGCGCGAGGCTGGCATTGATGGGCTGCCCAGGCTGTGAGGTTTTGCTGCTGACGGCGCTTTGGAGGCGCAGGTACAAAACCGTTCCGGCGGGGAGTGTGGGAGCGCCCCCCGCCACTCGGGGCGCTCCCGCAAAAACTTTGGCGGAAAAAATGAACAGAATGATGGCGAGAAAGACCGTGCTACCCGCCCCAATGGCCTTCTTCGCGCGGTTCACCCGAAATTGGATTGACCTGGTTACCACCATGGCCATGCAACACCTCGAGGCGAACTACGAGAAATCTTTCATCAATCTATCTCTTTTCGAGACGCCCCTCGAGCCTCTCACCTTTGATTTCACGTGACGGCGCCGGGTTGCTCGCCCTGGCGCTTTCTGAGGATCCGCGGCAGGCCCAGGCGGACCTGTTTGATCCCTTCCTACTCTTTGGGAGCCGAGGCGGGGGGCGCGGATTCAGGCGGCTCGAACGGTCCGCACCTTCCGCGCATAGCGGTGGAGAACTTTTCGCGTTCCTCCGGAGTCATGTCTTCCCAGCGGTGAATCATGCGCGCGCGCCAATCTCTCCTCCAGCTTGACCCGCCACGGAAGGCGCCGAAGAAAAGCTTGCTGAGCACCAGCAGGCCCAGGGCCTGCCAATAGCCGATGACGTGGAGCCCGAATATTTGCGGCATCAAGCGGTTCCACAGCCACATCACGACAAAGCTGAAGACCCCGACGCCGATCACCACGAGCAACACGATTCGAATGATTCGTGAAATTCCATGCGCACGAACTCTCATTGTTTTCACCCTCACACTTTCTTGAATTCGTTGTAAATCGCCTGCAAGCGCCGTCGCAGATGAAGCACCGCGTAGTGCTTGCGGGAAAGCAACGTATTGACGCTCAACCCAGTGACCTCAGCAAGTTCCTTGAAGCTGCGGCCTTCGAGCTCATGGGCGACAAACACCTCGCGCTGTTCCTCGGGCAGTTCGTCCAGCGCGGCCTCAATTTCATCAATCAACACTTCGCGTGCGTAGGCAGCCTCAGGCCCCGCGTCGGGTGAAGGAAGCAGTTCTTCCCACGGGAAAAAGTCGTTTCCCTCACCTTCGAACTCCGGCGGTGCGTCCAGCGATTCCATCCGCCGCTTGCGAAACCGGTCGATAATGCGATTCCGAGCTACGCGAAACAGCCACGCGCCCGCCTGCTCGATGGGCTTCATCAGCCGATACGCCTGGACGAATTCGTAGAAGACCTCTTGCAGAATGTCTTCCGCCTCGCTTTCGTCCAGAATGCGTTTGCGAATGAAGTTGCGCAGGCGGTTTTGTTCCCGCTCGACGGTCTCGGCGATGCGGCGGTTCTGCTCGTCGGTCATGGTGGAGAAGGTCAGCGCGTCCTGCATCCATTAGTGTAGACGAACTCGTGGCCGCGATATTTTGTGGAATCCCGGTTCAATTGTGGTCCTGCACCTTCAGTGTTGGGTTGTTTGGCCTGCGTGTATACTTGTGCCGCCGGGAGGTTGAAAATTCCAGTCACGGGGAGGAGCGGACGATGCGCGTTGGAGTTCGATTTCGACGGCCGCATAGGTGGTTAATGCTTTTTCTGTGCTTGTGTGGTGCATCGAGCCTCGGCGCGCTCCTGGCGGTGATGACAGCCGCGCAGCCATCGGCCTCAGCACTGCCCGCGATGGGTCAGGCTTCTTCCGCAAATTATGACGAATCGAAGGCGGGGAACTTTAGGCTTCCCGATCCCCTCGTTTTCAACAACGGCAAACCGGTAAAGACTCCGGGCGAATGG
The DNA here is from genome assembly GCA_030040515.1 of Terriglobia bacterium. Lineage (GTDB taxonomy): Bacteria > Acidobacteriota > Terriglobia > UBA7540 > UBA7540 > Bog-366. Next base: position 9,383 of record JASHTO010000172.1, on the reverse strand, counting down.
CCAAAGCGCCGCGCGGAAATCCTCAAACTCTACGCGGAGGACGTTTACGGCCGCACTCCGAAGACGCCCCGGCGAATCCGCTACAAGGTTTTTGATGACACCCAAGATGCGCTGGGCGGGAAGGCGGTTCGAAAGCAAGTGACCATCTACTTTCCCACGCCCAAGGGGGAAGCTCATGAAGACCTGCTGATTTACATCCCCTCGAATGCGCCCAAGCCGGCTCCGACGATTCTGGCGATCAACTTCGGCGGCAATCAAACTGTGAACGCGGATCCGGCCATCAAGCTCGCCACAGTTTGGATCGGCAAGCTGCCGGTTCGCCAGCAGGCGCCCGAAACATCGCGCGGGCGCGATAAAGGATTTGACGTTGAGAAGATCCTGGCGCGCGGATACGGCTTCGCGACGATCTGCTATCAGGAAATCGAGCCGGATTTCATGGAGGGTTACCTGCACGGCGGCTTGCGTGAAATGTTCATGCCCGCCGGACAGACGGAACCCACCGGCGACTATTGGGGAGCCATTGGAGCGTGGTCTTACGGCCTGAGCCGAGCCATGGATTACCTTGAAAAAGACAAGGACGTTGACGCGCATCGCGTGGCGATCATGGGTCATTCGCGGCTGGGGAAGACGGTGCTCTGGGCCGGCGCGCAGGACACGCGCTTCGCCATGGTGCTGGCGAATTGCTCAGGTCGCGGCGGCGCTTCACCCTGGCGGCGCAACTACGGTGAAACGCTGCACAGCATGTCGAAGGCTTTCCCTTATTGGTTTTGTCCGAACCTTCTGACTTACGTTGGCAGAGTGGATAAGCTGCCGGTGGATTCCGACGAATTGATTGCACTCATCGCTCCGCGGCCGGTTTACATCACCGGCGCGCAGGACGACCAGTGGGCCGATCCTCACGGAATGTTTCTGGCCGCAGTGGCTGCGGGGCCGGTGTACAAATTACTTGGCGCTGAAGGCCTCGATACCGATCAAATGCCCGGCATCAACCAGCCGATCGGACACACCATCGGTTTTCACGTTCGCGACGGAAAGCACGCAGTAACGGCGTATGATTGGGACCAGTATTTGGCGTTCGCGGATGCGCACCTGAAGGCTCACTGAATCATTCGTAGCGCAGCGCTTTGACGGGGTCGAGCTTCGCGGCGCGCGCGGCGGGGTAAAGGCCCGAGACGAAGCTCACCAGGAGCGAGAAGCCCACGGCGAGAATGACCAGCCACCAGGGAACCAGCCATAGAGTTTGCGGCGGTATATTTTGGCGGTGCAAATAGAAATTGGTTCCGAAGTCGATGATTTTCCCGATCGTCCACCCCATGCCGACACCCAGCACTCCGCCCACCAGGCCCATGGCGCCGGCTTCCACGAAGAACAGCAACTTCACATCCATGTCGCTGGCGCCGAGCGCCTTGAGGATGCCGATTTCGCGCCGCCTCTCCAGGATGGCCATCACCAGCGTGTTGACGATTCCGAGTGAAGCCACCGCCAGCGCCAGGCTTCCGAAGACGGCAAGGAAAAGATCAAATATTTTGAATGCCGTCTGCAAGCCCCGCGATGCGTCAAGAATGGAAAAGGCATTGAAGCCCATCCGCCGTATCGCCTCCTCAACTCGCGGAACGTCTTCAGGATTTCGCAGGCGCACGCTGATCTCAAGATAGGTGCGTTCCCCAACGCCGGCCTCGTTCCCCAGGTCGGAAGGCAACATCAATTGGAGGCCTTCGGCAAAACCCTGCGGGATAAAGACCCTCGCCCGCCCCAGGCCGCGAACCGCGTCGGGATCAGCCGCCAGGATGCCGACAATGCGCAAGTTGCGAGTTTCCGGGACGACGGAGAATGCCGCCAGCAGCGGGTTCGCTTCAGCGTCCGTTGAATGAGCAGGTGCCGATTCTTCTTTGGGCGTTGCCGAGGGGCGCGTCGTGGCGGCACTCGCAGTCTGCGCGCCGGCGGCGTTGGGCGCGGAGACGCGCGCCGCGTAAGACATCACCAATTCCTTTTCCAGCAGCGGCTGAAGCTCCGGCGAGGGTTTGCCGGCCGTTGACGCGTCAGCGGGCCCGGGTGAAAGGCTCAGCAGTTCTTCTGCAAAGCCCTTCTGCAAAATCGCCTCGGCGGCATTGCCGGAGGAAAAGAAGCTTCCCTGAAGATTTTCAAACGCCTCACGGTCGTGCGCGGACATGGGCATTGCAGCCACCATGGCGCGATGCGGCTTGTCGTCATAGCGGATTTGCGCCACGGTGCGAATGTTGGGTACGGCTTCCAGCACGCCCGGCAGGGCGGCGATATCGCGCCGGGCGCTATCGTCCAGCACACGCTGATTCTCAGCCGACGCAGCGTTGCGCCGGCGAGGCCCGAATCCGACGTCGCCGCGCGTGACCATCACGGTGTCAAACAGTCCCGATCTCTCCAGCCGGCGAGTGGTCATCTGTTGCAAGCCGATGCCGAGCGAGAGCATGGCCACGAGCGACGCCACGCCCACGCCGATCCCAAGTGTGGTGAGCGAATTGCGCAGCACCGACTCGCGCAGATTGCGCGCGGCGAGTTCGAGCAGGTCCATAGACTTCATGGGCTCGCCCCGCTTTCTTCGCGATTGTCGGCGCGTTGGTTGGCTTGATCGGCCACCATTTTCCCGTCGGCCAGAAAAAGCAAACGCGTGGCGTGGGCTTCGGCAAGCGGGCGCTCATGCGTGACCAGCAGCACGGTCATCCCGCGCTGGTTGCAATCGCCGATGAGCTGCATGATTTCCGCGCCGGTGCGGCTGTCAAGGTTTCCCGTGGGTTCGTCGGCCAGCAAAATGCGCGGTGAATTCACCAGCGCCCGCGCCAGTGCCACACGCTGCTGCTCACCGCCGGAAAGCTCGCTGGGCCGGTGCGCCAGCCGCTCGCTCAAGCCCACTTGTTCAAGAGCCCTGCGCACGCGCTCGCTCCGCTCACCGCGCTCCGTTTCCGCCAAACGCAGCGGCAGCTCGACATTTTCCGCCACGGTCATGCCGGGCACCAGGTTGAATGCCTGAAATACAATGCCCACACTTTCCCGGCGATACCGCGCCAGATCCTCGCTCGATAAATCCGCCAGCTTGTGGCCATCCACCGTTGCCTCTCCCGAGGTCGGACGGTCGAGTCCCGCAATCAGGTTCAACAGCGAGGATTTTCCCGAGCCCGAGCTGCCCAGCAGCGCCACAAATTCACCCGCCTGCACCGAGAACGTGATGCCATCCACAGCGCGAATGACCGCAGCGCCGAGCGTGTAGTGCCGGCAGAGCTCCCGCGTCTCGATTGCGCCGGGTCCGGATTGCGGGGTTGAAGCCATGCAATTCTTTGCGTTCTGTGGCGCCAGCATCTTACCATTTTCAGCGCGATCGGTTCCTCAGCCGTTGATCTGTAGGGGCAGCCCTTGTGGCTGCCCAAGGGCAACCGCAAGGGTTGCCCCTACAAAGACAAGGGCTGGAAGCCATGCCTCTCGTATCCACTGGGTGGAAGCTTGCCCCGCGTCGGGCATATACTTTGCAAGGCCGGCCCGGGAGGCGGTCGAATCCTTGCGCCAAATCGCTTATACGTGCCTCGCCTTCAATTTGTTCATTCTGCTGGCGGTCGAGCCCGCTGTCGCGGCAGAGGGATTGCGCGCGGGCGCCGCCAAAGTGGTGATCACTCCGGACGTTCATGCCGCCGCGGTTTACCTCGCGGGTTACGGGCAGAATCGCGTGGCGACAGGTGTTCACGATGATCTGTACGCACGTTGTCTGGCCCTCGGAGTGGGGAGAGAGACCCTGGAGGTTTGCGCGGCGGACCTGATTGGCCTTTTCTACGACGATGTCCTCAAGATTCGCGAGGCGATGAAGACCCAAGCGCCCGAAGTTACTCATCTGATCGTGGCTTCCACACATGACCATGAAGGGCCAGACACGATGGGTCTTTGGGGGCCAGGTCCGCTGCAATCGGGAATCGATGAGAAGTACATGGTGTGGCTGCGCGAGCGAATCACGCAAGCCGCAGTGGAGGCGGCGCGCTCGATGCAACCCGCGCGACTTACGCTTGCGCGCGACGATCATCCTCTGCTCGCGATGTTGCAGTCCGACAGCCGCCCGCCTTACGTCAAAGACCCTTACCTTTTCGTGATGCACTTGGCGTCCGAATCCAGCGGTCAGACGATCGGCGATTTGATCAACTGGAGCGATCATCCGGAGACTCTAGGAGGAAAGAACACGGAGATTACGGCGGACTACCCGCACTGGCTTTGCCAATACGTTGAGGCGAGCTCAGGCGGCACCGCGATTTTCGTCAACGGATCCATCGGCGGTCTGCTTTCAAGCAATGGCGGCTCCGTGGCACTGCAAGATCCGGAAACAGGCGCGGTGGCTGCGGACAATACCTGGCGCAAAGCGGAGCTTTTCGGAAATTTCATCGGCAAAATCGCCGAACGCACGGTGAAGGGCGGGGAAGCGGTGAATGTGGATTCTATTGACTTCCGCGGAGCCACGATTTATGTCCCGCTGCACAATGACCGATTTCGCTTGGCGGGCGCGAACGGCATCTTCGGCGGCCGCAAGCCACTTTACACCGGCGGCAGAATTGATCCTGCAATCATCCAGAAGGATGTTCCTGGCATGGGGGAATTGAACTTCTCCACGGGCCGCGATGTGCGGACGGAAGTGAGTTACATCCGCTTGCTCGCGGGCGCGCGCGTAGCGGCGGAAATCGTGACCGTGCCCGGCGAGATCTATCCCGAGCTCGTAAACGGCGGCATCACACGCTACCCGGGCGCGGATTATCCCGACGCGCCCTTCGAGCCCGCCATTCGTGAGCACCTGAAAAGCCCCTACCAGTTCATCTTCGGCCTCGCCAATGACGAACTCGGTTACATCATTCCCAAAGCTGAGTACGACGATCAGCCGCCCTGGCTGCTCGGCCGCAAAGAGCGCTGGTATGGCGAAGTCAATTCCGCCGGACCGGATGTCGCAGGTGTGGTCACAGGCGCGATTGCGAAGCTGATCGATGGAAGGTAGGGGCGCGGCCCTCGCGGCCGCCCTGGCCCTGCTCCGTGCGGGGCAAATGGCAGGCACGAGGCCTGCCTCTACGAGTCTATCCCGGCCCATTGGGATACGCCGGCAGATCAGGCGGGCGCGGCGGCAGATGTTTCGGGTGCTCCTTGATGTCCTGCATCACCACCTCGATAGCCTTTTCGAGTTGTGGGTCCTGGCCCTTCATCACCAGATCGGGCCGGTTATCGACCACGATATCGGGCTCGACGCCGTAATTCTCCACCACCCACTCACTGTTGAGTCCGTAGACGGAGAATTCCGGCCGGGTGATGTAACCGCCGTCCAGGAGCGGCATATAGCCGCGAATGCCGCGCACACCTCCCCAGGTGCGCGTGCCGATGAGCGGGCCGAGGTGATACTTCTTGAAGTAGTAGCTGAAGATGTCGCCGTCGGAAGCGGCGTAAGAGTTGGTGATGCACGCCATGGAGCCGTTGAAGACCGCGGGAGGGTTGGTGCCGCTGGCGAAGTTTCGAGCGGATTCCATGCCGATCAGGACTCGTCGCAGGCGCTCAAAGATGAGCTGGTCCACAAAACCCCCGCCGTTGTAGCGCACGTCGATAATCATTCCCTCTTTGCGAATCTGCGGAAAGTACTGCTTGACGAATTCGTTCAATCCCTCGTCGCCCATGTTCGGAATGTAGACATAACCGACGCGCCCGCCGGTGGCCTGGTCAACCTTGCGGCGATTTGTGTCGATCATATCGAGCATGCGCAGCGAGTACTCCGTCGAGAGCGGCCTTACCATCACCGTGTGCGCGCCGTCCGTGGAGGGCTTGGAGTTCAGCGTCAGTGTTACCGTTTCTCCCGCCGTGTTCACGAACAACTGATTGGGAGCTTCCGGCGCCTTGAGCTCGTGCCCGTTCACGGCAATCAGGTAGTCGCCTTCCTTCGCCACCACTCCGGGCTCAGTCAGGGGCGAGCGCGTGCTGGAATCCCAGTTTTCGCCCGGATAGATCTTCTTGAAGCGGTAATAACCGCTGGCGGCATCGAGTTCATAGTCCACACCCAGCAAACCGAGATTGACGGGATGCAGGTTGGGATAATCGCCACCCCCGACGTAAGTGTGGGAGTTGGAAAGCTCGCCGATCATTTCTCCCAGCACGTAGGTGAGGTCGAAGCGGTCTGCGACATCGGGCAGCAACGGCGCATAGCGCTCTTTCTCGGCGGCCCAGTCAACACCGTTCATCGATTTCTCGAAGAAGAAGTCGCGTTCCTGCCGCCACACTTCGTCGAACATCTGTTTCCATTCGGCGCGCGGGTCGATATCCATTTCCATTGCGGAGAGATTCAGCACGCCATCGCCGATTTTGTGCGGATTGCCGGAAGGCTTGGCGTCGATGATGCCGTAAGTCTGGCTGCCGCCCTCTCCGCCGCCATGTCCTCCGGCATAAAGCAGCTTGGAGCCGTCAAATGAGAGGGCGAAGGAACCCGTTCCCGTCAGCAGCACGTTATCCTTCCGCTCTTTCAGGTCGTAGACGTGAACGGCGGACTCTTCACCCGGCAACGGGCCGGAGAGTCCGTAGATGGGCCCGCTCGCGTAATAGACTCCGTTCTTGCCGGCTTGAAGGTTGTAGAGGTTGCCCGGCGGCATGGGCACCGCTACGACGCGATCCTGAATTCCCGCGAGGTCAATGCGGAAATTCTTGGTGACGTCCTCCGGCGTCTTTTCCTTTTTGCTCTTGTCAGCGGATTGGTCCTTATCTTTGTCCGCGGACTCATCGGGTTTCTTGCCGGCTTCATCGCTCTTGGGCGCAAACGGGGAGGGCAGGTCGGCGCGCAGCGTCACCAGATAGACGCGCGTGGCTTTGGGATTGGCAAACTCGAAATCGTAAACGCCCAGAACTTCGTTGTAATCGCGCTGCGAGAGGAAGAACAGATATTTGCCTTCGGGGTCGAAGGAGGGGCTGCCGCTGCTGGTGAAGCTCGTGGTGACCGGCGTGATCTTTTTATCGGCAAGCGAATACAGGTTAATGATGCTGTTGTTGTTCTCTTCGACCCTGGAGTACGCCACCCACTTGCTGTCGGGCGACCAGACGTATTCGGTGATGTCGAAGTATTTGCCTTGGTCGATCAGCACCGGAGTTTTCTGGTCGATATCGACATACCAGAGGCGCACGTCCTTATCGGCGAAAAGCAGCTTCTTGCTGTCGGGCGACCAGACGGGAGGCATGCGCGCCATTTTGCCGTCGGTGGTGATGCGAATTTCCTTGCCCATCCCGTCCTGCGGGACGATGTAATACTCTTCCTCACCGCTGCGGTCGGAAAGATAAGCAATCCATTTGCCGTCCGGCGACCACGCCACGTACCTCTCGCGGATTCCCGCCGTCTGGGTGAGGTTGCGGATGCTGCCGTCCTTGGCGGGGACGGTGAAGACGTCGCCGCGCGCGCTCATCACGGCGCGATTCCCTTCGGGCGAAATATCAAAGTCCGTTACGAACTTGGCGACGTTGGCCCAGTGTTGGCGCGCCAGGTCGCGATCGCCAGGCAGATAGACGGTGAGTTTCTTCGCTTTCTGCGATTTCAGGTCGAAAGTGTAGAGGTAGCCGCCGTTGGTGAAGACGATCGCATCCGGTCCCAGGCTCGGCCAATCCACGTCGTAATCCTTGAAGTCGGTGAGCTGCTTCACCTCCTTGCTCTTCAGGCTGTAGCTGTAGAGATTCATGCGATGCTCGGGACCGCGGTCTGAGCCGAAATAGATCGTGTCACCGTGCCACATGGGGTACGTCGAGACGTGAGGGTTGTCGGCGATCAACTCGTAAGTGTTGTCCTTGAGATCGTAGATCGAAAGCTGCTGGTGCATGCCGCCGGTATAACGCTTCCAGGTTCGAAAGTTGCGGAAGATGCGGTTGTAGGCGATCTTGGTGCCGTCGGGAGAAAATGAGGTGAGCCCACCCTTGTCAATGGGCAAGCGCACAGGCAGCCCGCCGTCGATGCTCACGGTGAAAAGGCGGCCGAACCAGTCGTTAAACGTATCGCGGCGAGATAGAAATAGAATGTGCTGGCTGTCGGGAAGCCAGGTAATCACCTCATTATTCGGTCCCATGCGCTCGGGCAAGGAGACGGGATCGGGCTCAAAGGTCAATTGCTTGGGCTCGCCGCCGTCAGAAGGCATCACGTAGACATTGAAGTTGCCGTCGTACTGCGCCGTGAAGGCAATCCACTTGCCGTCGGGCGAGAACTTGGGAAAAAGCTCGAGGCCGGGATCCGTGGTGATGCGGCGAGCCTCGCCCCCTGAAGACGACACCAGCCAGAGATCGCCGGCGTAGCTGAAAACGATCTTGTCCTTGTAGATGTCGGCAAAGCGCATCAACCGGCCTTCCGGCAATTCTGCGGAAATTCCCAGTGGCACAACCATAAGGAATGCGAGCAACAGAAACTTCGCAGTACGACTCATCATCGTCACCTCTTTGGACTGCTTTATCGCCAGGACATGTTGAAACTGGGAACAGCGATGGACCACGCAGGCATACCCCAAGGACGATGTGCCGCCAACCGTCTGTTCGGGTCGGTATTGTAACCGAATCTGTGATTCAGCGCGTGAATGATGTCGATGAGCCTCGCCCCCATTCTCGCGTTGGTTTCGCCGGCAAAATCCTTCGATCATCCTTATGACCCAATCGCGCCCCTGATCTTGAACGCATAGCCGTAATCGCACGGCTTCTTCGCGGGGGTCATGATCGTCAGGCCGGAATCGTCGTGCGACCAGTCGATTTTGCCGTCGAAGCCCAGGAGTTCGACGTTTTGAATCTTGCCCACGCGCAGCCCGGTGTGGGTGGCGAGCGGCTTGATGACGGTCTTGTATTCCGGCCAGCCCATCACGAAGGCATAGAGAGCGTCGCCCTTCGTGGTGAAGCGAACGTCGGCGTCGGTCATGTCCTTCAGCTTATTTTCGTTGAAAGAGGCATCTTCGGCGGACTTTTCCGCGGCCGGGCTCTCGCCGAAAATCTTCCACGGGCGCGTGCCGTGAATTCCTTCGCTGTTCACTTCCATCCATTTGGTGACCTCGGCGAGGACGGCCAATTCTTCCAGATCGAGCATGCCGCGCGCGGGGAGGGGGAAATTCAGCATCAGGTTGCCGTTGCGGCTGACGATGTCCACGAGCATGTCGACGATGGTTTTGGGCCTTTTGTATTGCTGGCTGAGCATGTAATGCCACTGTCCGATGCAGGTGTCGGTTTGCCAGGGGCGTGGCCAGACGCCCCTCACGATTCCACGCTCAATGTCGAGCGTGGCGGTGCCCTGCTCGGAGTCCTCCACGCGCTTGCAGGTGTAAACGGATTCCACGCGGTCGCCATTGCGCCTGGCGCTGGTGTTGTGAAGGTGTGCGATGATGCTCAGGCCGTAATCCTCGAAA
>JASHTO010000171.1 GCA_030040515.1 Terriglobia bacterium | reverse complement strand
GCGCAGCGCGGCCTCCGTTGGGCCTGCCCTCCGCTGCGCCCTAAGCGCTCCGCCCTTCGGGCTCCGCAGGGCTCCGCTCCGGGCAGGCCCAACGGAAAAGCAAAAACCAGAACCAGAGAGGAAAAACACAAACCAAACGAAAAGGGGACACTTCTAATGAGCTAAGAAAGGGGACATTTCTAAAGAGCTTTGACACGCTATTCCTCGGCGAATTGACACACATCGCCGCGGCCGCTACACTCGCCTTTAGAGTCGAGTCATGGGCCTGACATACATTCAAGCTACGGTTGCGAACCCGGCCAGACCGCGCCGCAGCGCTCGCGTAAAATTGCTGGTGGACTCCGGTGGTCTTTACTCGGTAGTTCCGGAGCCCCTGCTGCGGCGGCTGGGCATCAAGCCTGGAAAATCCAAAATCTTCATTCTTGCTGACGGAACGGAAGTTAAGCGCCAGATTGGGCAGGCGATTTTCCGAATCAACGGGGACGAAGGCGCTTCGCCCGTGATTTTCGGCGAAAAGGGAGATAGCCTGCTGCTGGGAAGCGTTTCTCTGGAAGCATTAGGCCTTATGCTCGATCCTCTTAAGCGTGAACTTCGCCCCTTGCCGATGCTTCTGGCCTGACGAGCACGAAACAGATTTAGTTCCCTGCTAAGCCAGTTTGCGCATCACGCGCGGCGTGAGCCACCAGATTAGGCGGCCGGGCGCTTTGGGGGGAAAAACGCTGAAGGTGATCTGGCAGCAGCCGCCTTTCTTGAACGGCATATTGGCGGCGCGGCCAGCGCCAATCAGGCGCGCGGAGAGCTCGCCCAGATCGGGCTCGTGGCCTACCACCAGCACGCGCCGGTGGTTCGGGCGTTTGGCCAGGAAAGCGATCAGCGCTTCCGGCGCGCCCCCGGGGCGCAGCGCGTCGCAGAAATCAAAGGCGGGCTTGGGGCTGACCGCGTCTGCAACAATTTCCGCGGTCTCCACGGCGCGCACCAGTGGGCTTGAGACAATCCAATCCACCGCCATCCCCACGCGCACCAGCCCTGCGGCAATCTCCCGCATTTTCTCCTTGCCTTCGGGAGTGAGTGGCCGTTTGGCATCGTCCATCATGGTGCTCGGGCCGTGCGTCACCGCCAGGCCGTGGCGCATGATGTAGAGCTCGTATTCGGCGGGGCGGCCGGCCTGCTGTCCTTCGGTTTCCCTGCTCATCAAAGGTCCCTACGGGTTTTCCTACGCATCGTTCCGGCCGGCGCCTGACCACAAGGCCTCGAACTCGCGCGAGTAATCCTCCACCGGCCGGGTGTCGCGAAGAATCAGGAGGTTCTCGTGGTTCTCATCCTCAGACTCATGCGTCCAGTTGTAGCTTCCGGTCAGAACAATCCGCTGGTCGAGGATCACGAATTTGTGGTGCATTTTTGAGCCGCGCCCCTGCCGGCCGAATGCCAGCCGATAAGGGATGACGGCGCCGGAGAGAAGTTCCTGCGTGGTGCGGCTTTCCTTGTACTTGTTGCCGTCCACCAGCAGCCGGACGGCCACGCCGCGCTGCGCCGCTTCCTCCAGCGCCTGCGCCAGGCCGGGATGATTGAAGCGATAGAGCGCCGCGTCAATCGAGCGGGACGCGCCGTGCAGCAGCTCCATGATGGCGTCCGCAACCGACTCACTGCGCGCGAATTTAGTCTCCATCGTCACCCACGGGGCCGAATTTCGAAGCCAATTGAGTCCCGCCGCCTCATCCGGTCGCGGCCGCCTTACTTGATTCCCAGCAATTCAACGTCAAAGGTCAGCGTGGAGTTGGGCGGAATCGCGCCCGGGTAGCCTCGCTCGCCATACGCGAGGTCGGGAGGGATAATCAACTTGCGTTTTCCGCCCACGTGCATAGTGGCGAGTCCTTCGTCCCATCCCTTGATCACCTGGCCCTGGCCCAATTGAAATTCAAAGGGCTTCTTCCCGGGCCCGATCGAGCTGTCAAAGACTTTGCCGTTGGTGAATCGTCCGGTGTAGTTCACCACAACCCTGTCGCCCGCCTTGGGCACCGCACCCTTCCCTACCATCACATCAAGATATTTCAAGCCCGACCCCGTGGTGATCCACGGCGAGGTGGCGGAAGGCGTGGAAGTCTTCGCAGCACTCGCGGAAGGCTTGGATGATGTATTCTGCGGCGGTTGCGCCGCAAGCATTGCCGCCGCGATAAAAGTGCAAGCCAGAATGACGATGAGCCGTTTCATGAACCGTCCTTTCAAAATGTCGCCGAAAGTAAGGTATCAAGTCCCAAGGGCCAATTCAAGAACTGCGAAAAGCCTCGCGTGGTCAATTTTCGGCAGCCGCCCTTAATTCCAACCCCGCCTTGCGTGACCATCCTGTCGTATAATCGGGTGCTAATACGGTCTTATCATCTTTATCCGGAGAGGGGGAGGCGGTGAAGCTGCGGCTCTTACGATTCGCCATCATCGCAGGGTTGTTGGTTTGGTCGCAGAATACTGCCTCCACTGCGCGAGGTGTGCCTGAACATCCTCCGCAGGAAGGTGCTTCCCAGGCCGGCAGCACTGAGAAAACCGAACCCTTGAATAAGCAGCAGCTTCTCGAGTTGATTGTCGGCGGGGTGCCCAATGAACGCATCGAGGAACTCGTTCACAATCGCGGCATCGATTTCGAAGTGGATGAAGATTACGTGCGCACCATGGAAAAGGCGGGGGCGAATAATGCGCTCATCGCCGAACTGCGCCAGGCCAGCGTCACTCTGGGCGGCTTGCTGATTGAGACCTCGCCCAACGCGCAGATTTATTTGGATGGAACCCTCAAGGGCCAGGCGGACACGCAGGGCGTTATGACTCTGCGGGCAAAACTGGGTGCGCATCGTCTGAAAGTCTCGCTCGCCGGAATGCAGGATTTCGAGCAGAGCGTGACCATCGCCAAAGGGCCGCCCGCGCGCGTGGTGGCGAAGCTCGCGGATTTGACCGGCAGTGTGCGCGTAAACGCCCTCTCCGGCGCCGCCGTGTGGCTTGACGATTCGAGCCGCGGAACCATTGACTCGACCGGCGAGCTTCTGCTCAGCGACCTTGCGCCCGGAACGCATTCGCTGCGCGTCACGGCCAAGGGCAAGGTGGATAATGCGCAAACCATCAGCGTCGCGGCGGGCGTTGAGACTCCCGTGCAAGTTACGCTCGCCGAGGGCGTGCGCCCGAACCCTCAGGACACGCTGCCCTATGCGTGGATCGCGTCGGGAAAATTCCAGATGGGTTGTTCCCCCGGCGACAGCGACTGCACCGCGCCTGAAAATCCTCCTCATACGGTGACGATTTCCAACGCTTTCTGGATTGGGCAAACCGAAGTGACCGTGGGAGCGTACAAACGTTACGTGGAGGTGGCCAAAGCCAGCATGCCGCCCGTCGCTCCCAAACAAGACCGCGGCTGGAAGAAAGACGCATACCCGATCGTCGATATCACCTGGGACGAAGCCCGCCAATATTGCGCATGGGCAGGCGGGCGACTACCCACCGAGGCCGAGTGGGAATTCGCGGCGCGCGGGGGCATCCCCCAGGCGCGCTACGGCGACCTGAACGCCATCGCCTGGTTCAAGGACAATGCCGGAAGCCAGACCCACGCTGTCGGTGGCAAACAGCCCAATGCTTACGGCCTCTTTGACATGCTGGGAAACGTGTGGGAGTGGGTGAATGACTGGTACGACCCCAACTACTACGCCGGCAGCCCCGCGCAGGATCCTCCCGGGCCCGCCATCGGCACGGAAAGGGTTTTGCGTGGCGGAGCGTGGATTGTCGACCCCAAGCTGGTCCGCGCTTCCGACCGCTACAGCATCAAACCCGATGCCCGCTCTGATTTCTTCGGCTTCCGCTGCGTGTGGCAACCCAAAACCCCTTGAGGACTTATACCCTTTATGAACACTCTCACGGGAAATAAAGAACCTGCTCTGCACAACGCCATGTGGCCTGGCGTAGTCGGCAAGGGAAGCGGTTCTGAACCTTTTATCGGTTTGGACGCCATGCTCCAGCTCACCGCAGCGGCGGAAGTGGGAGGCGTGAAATTTGACGGAGTCGATCTCTTCCTGTCGGTTCCGCATGTCGATATCGATTCGAATGATGATGACCTCAAGCGGCTCTCTGATCAAGTCGCCTCATTCGGATTGGTCATCGGCTCTTTGGTTGCTCCCGTTTGGGGAGTCACCGGAGGCGGCTCCGCCATGGGAAGCGAAGATGAGCGGAAGCGTTTTGTCGAGCAGGTCCGAAAGGCTTGCCGCATCGGCCGCAGATTACGGGACTTGGGAATCCGTCGCTATGGAATCATCCGCATCGATTCCGCAGCCTCGCCAGCCGAGTGGATGAAAGACCCGGCTGCGAATACGGACCGCATCGCGTCAACTTTTCGCGAAGCTTGCAACGTCGCCGAGGATTATGGCGAGAGGCTGGCGGCGGAAGGGGAGATCTGCTGGGGCGGCATGCACAGTTGGCGGCGAGTGGTGGAGCTGCTGGAACTTGTCGATCGCCCCCGGACGCTGGGATTCCAGGCTGACATGGCTCACACCCTGTTATTTACTCTCGGCTACAATGCTCCGGAGGACCGCCTGCTGCCGGAGCCCTTTGACTGGAGCAGGCCGGACCAGTTTCAAGCGGCCCTGGGAAAATTAACGAGCGCGCTTCGACCCTTGACGGTCGATTTCCACGTCGCCCAGAACGATGCCACAGTAAAAGGATCGGGTTCGCACGACAAGACGGGGCACCATTGCCTTCCCACCGATCCGAACGGCAAGCTTGACATCGTTCGCGACGCGGGTTTCTGGCTGCGAAATGAGCAGGGCGAACCGACCCGCGCCTTTCAACACATCTGCTGGGATGGCTGCATGTTCCCTAATGCCGTGATGATGGACCCAAAAACCTGGCATGATGTTCTTGCTACCATGATGGCTGTACGCAACGCGCATGGCTGGAATTGATTTGTTCTGTCTGCGAACAACCGGAGCGACATGAGCAAACCACGACTCAACATCGGAATTGTCGGCTACGGATTTATGGGGCGAACCCATTCCAATGCTTTCCGCCAAGTGTCGAAGTTTTTCGATGTTCCGTATGAACCCGTCTTGAAGGCAATTTGCGCGCGTAATCGCGCGCGGGCTGAATCCTTCCAGCAAAACTGGGGTTATGACTCGGTGGAGACGGACTGGAAAAGCCTCATCGAACGGAAAGATATCGACGTCATTGACATCGCGAGCCCGAATGACACTCACGCGGAAATCGCCATTGCTGCTGCACGGGCCGGTAAGGCGGTTCTGTCTGAAAAGCCTCTGGGCCGCAATGCCACCGAATCACAGGCCATCGTGGAAGCGGCCGAGAAGGCCGGCGTGCCGAACATGGTTTGGTATAACTATCGCCGCGTGCCGGCCGTGTCCCTCGCCAAGGATTTGGTAAACGAAGGAAAGCTGGGCCGGGTTTTCCACTATCGCGCCAAGTTCCTCCAGGACTGGACAATTTCCAGCGATCTGCCCCAGGGCGGAGAAGGGCTATGGCGTCTCGACGCGCGGGTTGCGGGCAGCGGCGTAACGGGTGACTTGCTGGCGCATTGCATCGATACTGCCATGTGGTTGAATGGCCCCGTGGATTCGGTTGCTGCGGTTACCGAAACGTTCATTAAGGAACGCAAGCATAATCTCACCGGCAAAATCGAGCCGGTCGGAATCGACGATGCTTCGGCATTTCTGGCGCGCTTCAGGAATGGGTCGCTCGGAACCTTTGAAGCCACTCGCTATGCCCGCGGGCATAAAGCTCTGTATACGCTCGAGATGAACGGGGCTGATGCCTCGATCATTTGGGACCTTTCCGACCTGCACAGGTTGCAGTACTTCGATCATGGAGATAAAGGAACGCTGCGCGGCTGGCGCTCGATCCACATTACCGACGGCGACCATCCGTATATGAAGCACTGGTGGGTGCCCGGCCTGCAAATCGGATACGAGCACACCTTTATTCATCAGGCAGCGGATTTTCTGAGCGGAATGGCCGGGGGGATTGTACCGGCGCCGACCTTTCGCGACGCCCTGGCAACCGATTACGTAACCGATGCGGTTTTGGCCGCGGCGAAAAATCGGGATTGGCAAAAGGTGGCGGGCGCCTGAGACGAGGAGAGTAAACAATGAAGGCATTGGTTCTGGAGGATGTCGCCAGGTTTGAAGTTCGAGACGTGCCTGCACCGGCCGTGGGACCGCGCGATGTCCTGATCCGCATCGGTTCCGTGGGCATCTGCGGCACCGATCTGCACATCTTTCACGGCCTGGCCAACTACCACCGCGACAGAAGCGGAAGGCAGGTTCCTCTGAAAGAGTCTCCCCAGATCCTCGGCCACGAGTTTTATGGCACGGTGGAATCGGTGGGGAAGGACGTGACCAAGTGCAAGCCCGGTGACAAGGTGATTGCCGACCAGGTGTTGAATTGTCACAGCAAAGCGCGCGTGCCGTTGTGTGAGTACTGCGAAACGGGCGACTCGCACCAATGTGCTTATTTGCAGGAGCTGGGAATCACCGGTCCTCCGGGAGCGTTTGCCGATTTGGTGAGCATTCCCGAGACGAATGTGGTGATGACTCCGGCGGACATCTCGGTCACCATGGGGGCGGTCATCGAACCCTTCGCCTGCGTTCTTCACGCGAGTGACCGCATGGAGCGAAGCAAGTGCCGCTACGAATTCGGTGGCCGTCATCCCATTCGGCACGTCTTGATCACGGGTGCGGGCCCCAGTGGACTCTTTTTTATTCAGTATCTCCGCAACGTCAGGAAATTTGACGGCCAGATCTTCGTTGCTGACATGCGGGCCAGCCGCCTGGCGATGGCAAAAAAGCTGGGTGGGATGCCCTTGGACCTGCGCGCGTGTGACGTGGTCGCGGAAATCGACAAACACACAAAGGGAGAAATGATTCACTACTGGATTGAGTCGTCGGGCGCAGCATCCGTATTCGACTTCGTCACCCGCGTCATGCGGCACCAGGGAACGTTCCTGTATTACGGCTCGGGACACGCCGGACGCGATGTGGGCTGCATGGTTCCATTTCAGTTCATGGAAGTGAACATGGTGACGAGTTGCGGCGCCTCCGGAGGATTTGAGGCCGACGGCACACCCGTTGTCTATCGCCGGTCGATGGAATGCCTGCGCCAGGGACTCGTTGATGCGCGATCCCTGCTGACCCACCAGTACGCACAGCTCCCCGAACTGCAAAAAGCCTTCAGCGTTGACGCCACCAGCGAAGAGTTCATCAAGGGCGCCTGGGTCAGGAATTCTGCGGCCTGAATTCGCTTGATGGAAAGACGCTCATTTACCGCGGGGCGCCGTAGATGCTTTCGCGGCTAATTGCATCGTCTGAGAGAGGTGGAGTGTGGGGCAAACCCTTCACAGATTCACGCCACATCGTTGCCTGCTCGCTGGGCGAGCGAGCAGCGCCTGCACGAAGAGGAGTCTGTTCCCGCAGCAGATGCTCTAGATATTGCGGCAAAGGAAGACCCTGTGCTTTCAGCCTGGGCGGGATCGGGGTCTCTTGCAGGTTCCTTTTGAGGGGCCGAGCATTTTAAAGCCCGCGGCTCTGCCGGGGATACTTACTGACGACTACAAGCTATTTCAAAACCCCCGATAAGGCATTGAAAGCATGAAGCCAAAGGCGTCCATCTCCAATTCCAAGACCGGTGGCCTAATCGGCCTGCTGAAAACAAAGGGCTTAACGCGTTGTCTCTCCCAGCTTTCTGGCTTCGCTCGGGTTTGGTCAAGCATTTCATCAAGTTCCATGAGGTTTTGCAATGGGTTCT
>JASHTO010000170.1 GCA_030040515.1 Terriglobia bacterium | reverse complement strand
TGGCTTCGGGTAGTCGATGGCAAAGTCCATCTTCTCAACTGCCCCGGCGGATTCGAGTTCGTAGTTGAGCCGGCTCGATGCTGTCCAAACAAAAAGGTTAGTAGTAACGCCCTGTTCGGTGGGTTCAATGAAGACCTTGCTGTCGCGCCACTCGATCTTAAAGGCGGAGCTACCTGCTGCAACCGTGACGACGGGCTCACCAACCTCAATTACCGTCAGGTGACCGAGCGCCGTGTGAACCGGCACCACCTGATCCCGGCTGGGAACTGCAGTCTCAATCTTTTGCCCCCAGAGGGGAACCGCCAATGCAAGAATGACCATTCCGCCCAACAAATTCCGCATATCTTTTCCTCCTTTGATAAAAGTTTTGCCCACCTACGAAAAGGTTCCCTGGGAGGCAAATCGTGACCCTCCCAGGGATTATCACCTTCAGTTAGCCCTGCGTGCCGGTACTGCGGGACGCTGGGCGGTTTCCGGCATGACGAGCATGCCAGCCTTCACCTCACTTCTGCCGGAATTGATCCTGAACGGTCGAATCTTCTCGACCAGAACCGGCTTGCCGTGCTTCGAGTCCATGTAAAGGTCGCCTTCTTCGGTGATATGGCAGTAAAGGATGCGCCTTTCATGGACGTCGCCATCGGGGCCTGTGAACCCGCTGACCAGGAAGACCTCCCCGTCCGGACCGATTTCAACTTCGCCTTCGGCCAGGTCGGGTATCCGGACCAGAATGGGCCGTCCGCCAGTGCGTTCCACGATCCCGTTCACAAGTTCTTGCGGGAATGCGTAGAACACGATGGATCCAACCCCTTGGCCCTGGCAGACCTTGCTGTGCAAGGCCTGAAGCCATCCCTCCCGATTTTCGGTTTTACGTTCTGCCCACTTGCGCACCAGGCAGATGGCGGCTTTCATTTCCTGGCGGGATTTCTCCCGTTCATAGAACCGCAACGCGCCGCGCGCCTGCTTAAGGTGAAACAGAGCCTCCTTCCGCGCCCGAGATTTGTCTTTCACCCGCTCGAACTCAGCTTCGGCCTCCTTCGCAGCTTGCTCGTAGGCAGCTTGTTTTTTCCGGATGCGCCCCAACATGCGGGCATAGATCCGGTTGACTTTGGTGGCTTCCGCGAACATCTTCTCCTCGAACTTGGCCCCGGCGATCAGGCCGCCGAAGGAAGAGACAGGAAGGGTTTCTTCCTTCGAGAGAAAAGAGTGAATTTCCTTCCTTATCGAGTTGTAGAGTTCACCCACCACGTCGCTTGGCACGATTCCCTCAAAGTGCAAAGGAAGATCCTCGGTGCGTTTGGCCGTTTTGCATTTGAGCCATGGCGCCGCTGCCCCGACTTCCTTGCGGATTTGGGTAATACGCTCGCGGTCGGGTTCGGTTCCATGCTTGAGCTGATCGAGCGCCGCTTGAAGCTCAACCGCCAACTGTTCGGCCAGGTCGGTACGCCCGGCTGCCAGCGCTGTTGTCTTGAGGTCGGTAATCGCCCCAATCGAATTGCCCTTGGCGGCCATAGCCACCTGGGGAAGATTCCACCAGGGCGAGCGATTCTTCGAGAGCTTCTGTTTGCGATTTGAGAAACGCTCTTGGTAATTGAACCGGTCTTCGACCCAGCGAGGAAACTTCTCCGACTCGACGACGCAGACGTAGTCGAAGTCGTAATCGCCGCCGTTCAGCTTCGCGGTTTCCGAGTGCATGATCAATGTCCCGCGCAAGCACAGTTGAGGACCGATGATCCGGTCGAGTACTTCCATCACATTCATGGAACATCCCATCTTGTCTAGGCGTTCCATGAGGAGCGGCAGCAGTTCGGAGGTTGCTAACCTCGTGACCGGCAGTAGGTCTTCCTTGGTACGAATCGGGTAGCGAACAGAGAGCAGTCGATTCGACGCCAGGCTGACCAATGCGGAGTTCCGGGGAATCCAGTCAGAACAGGAGTAGACGTCCCCGTTTTGCTCGATGAGGAATCCATCATCGGCGAGGGCGAAAGCCGGTAAGCGCAGGCCACCGGCGGTTGAGACCTTGTAGGCCCATTTGGCGAGCAGGCGGTCGAGTTGCGAATGGATCCACGGATGCTTGAGCATGTAGCCGGTGGGATCGGCTTTCAGGACTGCCTCCACAATGGTGTGCTCGATGCCGGTGTACTCGGGATCGAAGTTCTGGTCGTCATCGACACCGATCACAGCCTGAGCTTCGGATGTCCCCAGCAGTTCCAGCAAAGATTCGAATTGCTTCCCCTCAAAGGCTTCCCGCACTTTTTCGATTTCGTGAAGAGCGTAGGGTTTGATCTCAAGCTCCATCGAGTCCGTGGGGGCGTGTTCAACAAGGGTGTAACTTCCCCGGAATTCCAAGGTGCGAGAGACATCACGAATTCCCAGCACGATGGGCCCACGGAAGGTGCGAGCCGATCCCGTGAGCCATTTGAGAATGGTCGGCTTGCCTTTGTACTCCGGCTTGACCGAGGATGCCGGCAGGATAATGTCGGCATCGAGGCGGCCCGCAACCTGGTCCGTCATCACCTTGAACGAACCCTTGGCTTGCGTCCGCTCAAAGGCCAGACGGAATTGGTAGAAAGCCCCCGGCGGAATCACTGCGTGGCGGATATTCCTCTCCGCGGTGCGGTGGAATTCCTCGGTGGCGAGGTTAGGGTGGATTCTCATGAGCCGCTCCATCTCCCGCTTTAGCAATGCTGCTTTATGGCCGGCCTGCAACTCGCGGAAGAGGGTTTCGGAGATCCAACCCCGACAGTCGTTCGTTCCCAGTTCATGGTCCTGAACCACCAATACCCGGCATTCGAGCTTCTGGATCCGCACAAGACAATCCGAAACCAGGATGCCGAAGTAGGTCATGGCGGCTTCGGGCCAGTTACCAAAGCGCGTAGCAAGCTCCCGTTCGCGCTTGGAATCAACGGCGTAGAATTTCCCGTTTTTCGCTGATCCGCTAGCGCCGAT
>JASHTO010000169.1 GCA_030040515.1 Terriglobia bacterium | reverse complement strand
CCGACAAGTGCGAAATTGAGAAGCGCAACTTCGCTCCCGGACAACATGGAAAATCCCGCCGGCCCAAGATTGTCGGGTACGGATTACAGCTCCGCGAAAAGCAGAAGCTGCGCCGCCTCTACGGCATTCTGGAAGATCAGTTTCGCAGCTATTTCGAGAAGGCCGCGCGGATGAAGGGCATCACGGGTGAAAACCTGCTGCTGATGCTGGAGCGGCGGCTCGACAATGCCGTTTACCGGATGGGCTTGGCATCGTCGCGCGCCGCGGCGCGCCAACTGGTTCGCCACGGCCACATTCAGGTTTCGGGGCGCAAGGTGAATATCCCCTCGTTCGCCGTCGCTCCCGGCCAGGAGATCGCGCTGCGCGAATCCAGCCGCAACATCGGTGCGGTGCTGCGCTCGCTCGACCTTTCCGGCGGCCGCAACATTCCACCCTGGCTGCAATTTGACCGCGCAGGATTCAAGGCCAAGGTGATCTCGCTGCCCAAACGCGAAGACGTGAATTTCCCGATCCAGGAGCAGATGGTCGTCGAACTCTACTCAAAGTAGTTGGGATCGGAGTGCACAAGAAGCGGTCCGCCAAGGCGGGTCGCAAGGGAGGATTGAAGAAATGCTTTGGAGAGGATTCCAGAAACCGAAGCGCCTGGTGGCAAACACCGATACGTTGACCGACAAGTACGGCCAGTTTTCCGCACAGCCTTTTGAGCGTGGTTTCGGAACGACCATCGGCAACGCCCTGCGCCGCGTGCTGCTTTCCTCAATCGAGGGAGCGGCCATCACTGCAGTGCGCATTGAGGGCGTGATGCACGAGTTTTCATCCATTCCCGGCGTCGTGGAGGACGCCACGGACATCATTCTGAATTTGAAACAGATTCCCCTGAAGATGAGCGTGGAGGGACCGAAGACGCTCATGCTGAATGTGGACAAGCCCGGCGAAGTAACCTCGCGCATGATTCAGGAAGATGCGGATGTGGAGGTTCTCGATAAGGACGTCTACATCGCCAACGTCAGCGAAGGCGGCGGGCTGCACATCGAAATGCGCGTCAAGATCGGGCGCGGATACGTTTCGGCGGAGAAGAATTTTGATGAGGACCTTTCGATCGGATACATCCCCGTCGACTCCGTCCACTCGCCTCTCCGCAAAGTGAATTACACCGTGGAAGCGGCGCGCCTGGGACAGATGACCGATTACGACAAGCTGACACTGGACGTCTGGACCAACGGCGCCATCACGCCACAGGACGCCGTGGGCCTGGGCGCGAAGCTCCTCAAAGATCACATGAGCATTTTCATCAACTTTGAGGAAGAGACAGAAGTGCAGGAAGCGCCGCAGGCAGGGCCCTTGCCGGTCCACAATGAGAATCTGGACCGGTCCGTGGAGGAGTTGGAGCTTTCCGTGCGCTCCTACAACTGCCTGAAGAACGCCAACATCACTACCATTCGGGAACTCGTCCAGAAGAGCGAACAGGAGATGCTGAAGACCAAGAACTTCGGGCGCAAATCTCTGAATGAAATCAAGGAGATTCTCGCGGCCATGGGGCTGAGCCTGGGGCTGAAATTCGATGAGAAGGGCAACCCCATCATACCGCCCCCCGAGGCGACCCAGCCGCAAGTTTAACGAACGGTTTTCGGGTCGGTTATCGGAGGAGTGGAGCGCCGGTCAGGTTAGCGCGCGCCGGAAACCGGGAACCGGAGTAGGACGATATGCGACATCGGAATTACGGAAAGAAGCTGAGCCGCAACACGGAGCATCGCCGGGCACTGCTGCGCAATCTGGTGACTTCGCTGATTCAGCGCGAGCGCATCCAGACGACCGTGGCCAAGGCCAAGGCGGCGCGCCCGCTGGCGGAGTGGATGATCACGCTGGCCAAGCGCGGCGATCTTGCCTCACGCCGGCAGGCCGCCGGCTATCTGCTCGATCCCACCGCCGTCAAGTTCCTCTTTGAGGAACTCTCCAAGCGCTACGCGTCGCGTACAGGAGGTTACACTCGCCTCGTTCACGCCGGGTGGCGCCGTGGTGATGGCGCGGACCTTGCTGTGCTCGAACTCGTCGGCACCGAAGCCCTGCAACGCCTTGCCGCCAAGCGCGCCAAGAAAGCGGAAGCGCAGCGCAAGGCCGCGGAAGAGGCCAAGGCGAAGGAAGAAACCGCTCCTACTGAACCCGCAGAGGGCGAAGACAAGAAGTAGGCGCGGCAAGGCATGACCGTCGTCAGCTTAGCGTCGTGGGACTAATCGAGCCAGTAGTTCGGCGCTTCTTTGGTGATGATGACGTCGTGAACGTGGCTTTCGCGCAGGCCGGCGGAGGTGATGCGCACGAAGCGGGCGCGCTCGCGCAGTTCCTGAATGTTGGCGGCGCCGCAATAGCCCATGCCGGAGCGCAATCCGCCCACCAGTTGCGCCACCAGGTCCTCGAGCAGGCCCTTATAGGGCACCCGCCCTTCAATTCCCTCGGGCACCAGCTTCGAAACCTCGCCGCGCGCGACCTCCTTCTCCTGCGAGTAGCGGTCGCCGGAGCCCGCCGTCATGGCGGCAATCGAGCCCATGCCGCGATACGACTTGAAGCTGCGCCCCTGGTAGAGAATCGTCTCGCCCGGGCTCTCTTCTGTGCCGGCAAACAAGCTACCGAGCATCACCGAGCTTGCGCCCGCGGCAATGGCTTTGGGCAGGTCGCCCGAGAACTTGACGCCGCCATCGGCAATCAGGGGCACGCCGGATTTGGCTGCGGCGCGCGTGCATTCGGCGATGGCGGTGATCTGCGGCACGCCCGCCCCGGTTACCACGCGCGTCGTGCAGATCGATCCCGGGCCGATGCCCACCTTCACGCCGTCCACGCCGCGCTGAATCAGGTCGCACGCGCCGGCGAAGGTGGCCACGTTGCCCGCCACCAGGTCGATTTGAGGGAACTTCTCCTTGAGCGTTTCGACCGCGTCCAGAACGCGCGTCGAGTGGCCGTGCGCGGTGTCTACCACCAGCAAGTCCACTTTGGCTTTCACCAGCTCCGCCGCGCGCTCCAGATAGTCACCCGTGGCGCCCAGCGCCGCCCCCACGCGCAGCCGACCCTGCTCATCCTTGCAGGCGTCGGGGTACTTAATCTTTTTCTGAATATCCTTAACAGTTATAAGACCTCTAAGGTTATAGGAATTATCGATAACGAGAAGCTTTTCCACGCGATGCTTGTGCAGAATTCCTTCGGCCTCTTCGAGCGTGGTGCCCACGGCGACCGTGACCAGGTTCTCCTTGGTCATGACTTCTTCCACCGGAAGGCTCAGCCGGTCTTCGAATCGCAGGTCGCGGTTGGTGAGAATGCCCACCAGCTTGCCGTTCTGAGTGACGGGGACGCCGGAGATTTTGTACTTCTTCATGATGTCGAGCGCGTCGGCGATGCGGTCCTTGGGGCCGATGGTAACGGGGTCGACGATCATGCCGCTTTCCGAGCGCTTCACCTTGTCCACTTCCATGGCTTGAAGGTTGATGGGCATGCTGCGATGCACGATGCCGATGCCGCCCTGTTGCGCGAGGGCAATCGCCAGGCGCGATTCCGTAACCGTGTCCATGGCGGCGCTCACCACGGGAATGTTCAGGGAGATGTGACGCGTCAGTTGCGTGCGCGTGTCAACTTGGGTGGGCAAAATCGCGGACTTGCCGGGAACCAGCAGGACATCATCAAAAGTCAGCCCTTCCGGAATCGGACCGTCAAGCATAAACCTCCTCGTTGTGCGGTAATGAGCAAAAAGCCATTCTAGTGCGCGCCTCCCGCAAGCGTCAAGGTAAGTCTGTGGTAAGTCTGCGACCGCGCATTCTTCGAAGACCTCACCACAGAGTTCACGGAGAAGCACAGAGAAAAACCAAAGGGCATTTCTTTGTGAACCTCTGCGCCCTCTGTGGTGAATCTTTGGTTGCCTCCTTGCAACAACCTGGCCCATTTCGTGATTCGCACCAACTGCCCGGAGCGTCCCACGACCGGGGTTACCCGCATTCCTTCTGGTATAAACTCCGGTGCATGCTCTTCATGGTGATTGAACATTTCAAGCCGGGCAGCGTCCCGCAAATCGGCGAGCGGTTCAGGCAGAGCGGGCGGATGCTTCCCGAGGGCGTGACCTACCACGCCAGTTGGGTGGCGCCTGGCCGCGCAAGCTGCTACCAAGTAATGGAAGCCCCCAACGCCGACCTGCTGCGCGCCTGGACGCGTCACTGGGATGATCTGGTTGAATTCGAAATCGTTCCGGTGCTTCCCTCCGTGGACTTCTGGGCAGGGGAGAAGGCGTAGTCGTTGCGAGCCACTGAACTCCGAGCACCCGGTAGTGAATTCGGGGGCTCGGGGCCGGATAGTGGGTCAGTTCGGATTCCGTAGGGGCAGGGCTTGTCCCTGCTCTTCAATCCAGGGCACCCGCAAGGGGTGCCCCTACTCCGGTATTTCAAACTGCCCCACCACTCGGGGCCGGTCACCGCGCACTTCGCATCTCGACTCCCGCCCGGAAACGTGCTATGCTCCGCGACTATACTGGAGTCAATTCTTCGCGTTTGGGATGGTTTGACGGCCGAATTTTCAGACAATGCGGGTAAAATTGCGGCTTCCGCGGCCCGCGAACTGAAGGGGAGGAACAATTAATGGCTGAATTCTGCACAAAGTGCGGGGCGCCTTTGGGGGAGGGAATGCAATTTTGCACTTCTTGTGGAGCCGCGAAGGGTGCGCCCGCTGCTCCGGCTCGGCCTGCGCCGCCCGCTCCGCCACGCCCGGCGGCCCCCGCGGCGGCTCCCGGCCCGGCTGCCACTATTCCTTCCGCCTCCCTGGACGCCACCGTGCCGGTGCAGGCGCCGAAATCCGGCAGTCCGGTGGTGAAAATCATCCTCATTGTTGTCGCTGTTTTGGTACTCATCGGAATACTTTCTGCGGCATCGTGTGTTTATTTTATGTATCGCACCAGGCAGAGGGTGCGGCGGTATGAAAGCCAGTTTCACACCACCTTCCCCACGCAGCCGGGGATTCCGGGAATGCACCCCACGCCCTCGGAGCCTGCTCCGCCCTCCGGACCGGTCGTGGACACAGGAATTCCCGTCTATCCCGGCGCAACTCCCTTCGGGGGTGGAAGTCAGGCGAGTGGGCCCAACGGCAGCATCCGAACGCAGCAATACACCACCAGCGACTCAATGGAAAAGATTGTGGATTTCTACAAAGACAAGCTGGGACCCAATACCTTCGTAACCCAGGCGGAAGGGAAGGCGCTCTTGCAGAACCAGTCGGCAGCCGGTGCGACAACGGTGACGGTTAGCCCGGACAGCAGAAGCGGAAACACGCTGATTACAATAATGATCATCAGCGGGAAGTAATTCCCGGATTGCGCAGGTGGGGATAAACCTTGCGCGATGTTGGCGCATCTGATTGAATGTAGGCTTAATTTTTCGAATTGAGTTGAGCAACGCCCCCTCAGCGCCTGCGCCTCTCTCCCTGAGGGAAAGAGGGGGGCAGGAATTCCAAAGGAACATCATCCCCCTCGTCCCCCTGGTGGGAGGGTGGCGGGGGTGAGGGTGTGAAACCGCACAGGCAGAAGGCGCCCCAGTTTCCGGAAGCGCATAACCGCGAGGCAGATCATCATGATGTCATTTTCCAAACTTAAACTTCTGGCAGTTTCGTGGCTTCTCGGCAGTTGCCTGGCATTTGGGCAAGCTGCCACTCCTGCTCCGTCCACGCCACCTGCCAGTCCCACAACGCCGTCCGCCAGTCAGGCCACGCCACCGGCTCCGCCGGCGCAGTCGAATAGCTCCAACAACACGCTGGTGACGCTGCTGAAGACCGGACACACAGAGAGCGTGCGTGCGAAAGCGGCCCACGATTTGGGTCAGGCGGGCGACGTTTCCACCATCCCCGCGCTGGGTGACGCGCTGA
>JASHTO010000168.1 GCA_030040515.1 Terriglobia bacterium | reverse complement strand
ACATACGGGGTGGCGAGGCACTGAGCCAGCTTCCCACGCACTATCACGCGCTGGCGCGCAATAAGATTCTGCGGCCGTCGCTGGTGTTCCTGGAGGCCTCGGATAAAGCGCTGATTCGTCGCTTTGAGGAGACTCGCCGCCCGCATCCGCTGGGCCGCGACCTGCCCGTGCGCGAGGGCATTCGCCTGGAGCGCATGCTTTTGAAGCCCATGCGCCAGCTCGCCAGCGTGGTGATCGATACGACGCGCCTGAACGTCCACGAATTGCGCGATTTGATTCAGACCCGCTTTGGCAGCTTGGAAGCGCGACGGTCCATGCTGATCTCGTCGATTTCGTTCGGCTACCGCTTCGGCGTTCCGACCGATGCGGATCTGGTCTTCGATGTGCGCTTCCTGCCCAACCCCAACTTCGTCCCCCGGTTGAAGAACAAAACGGGACGCGATGAGAGCGTGAAGCGCTTCATGGAGTCTCACCCGCAGACGCACGAATTCATGAGCCGCCTGATGGACCTGCTGCTCTATTTGTTGCCCCAGTTCATCCGCGAGGGAAAGAGCTACCTCACCATCGCCGTGGGCTGTACGGGCGGCCGGCATCGGTCTGTCTACATGGCCGAAGAGGTGGCAAGCGCCCTCGTCCAAGAAGGCTATAAGACCAAGGCGTCGCACCGGGATATTGGGAGGTCATGAAGCGGCTTCGGAGGCTTTCATGAACAACGTGTTGGCCGTTGACATCGGCGGGACGCATTTTCGCACCGGCTTGTTCGACGAGCAGGGGCGTCGCCTGCTGATTCTCGAGGGGGACACCGACCGGCAGGCGGGCCGTGAATGGATGCTTGAACAACTCGGCAGGCGCTGCCGCGATTTGATCGCCCAGACCGATGCGCCGGTGAAGGCATGCGGACTGAGTTTCGGAGGGCCGGTGGATTACATGCGGCAGAGCGTTACCTCGGTCCATTCGGCAGGCTGGGAGGGATTCGAATTGGGTAAATGGATGGAGCAATCTCTGGGCATCCCCTGCGCGCTTGATAACGATGCGAATGCGGGCGCATTGGGCGAATACCGATTCGGGGCGGGACGCGGCGCGAAGTCCATGGTCTACATCACCATCAGCACGGGCATTGGGAGCGGCTTGGTTTATGAGGGCAAGCTGATCCGCGGCAAAGATTGCGTGGCAGGGGAAATCGGCCACATCCCCGTGTCGGACTCCGGCGCGCGCTGCTCTTGCGGCGGGCGAGGGTGCCTGGAATCGTTCAGCTCCGGCGGCGCCATTGAGATGCGCGCGCGTGAATGGGCGCAACGCCGTCCAGAGCACGTCGCGAGACTGATCGAGCTGAGCGGCGGCGGAGAAATTACCGCCAAGGGGTTAATGCTCGCGGCGGCGGAAGGGGATATGGTGGCAACCCACATTCTTCGCGAGACCACGCGCTGGCTTGCTCGTGGCCTGCTGATGGTTATTCGCATCCTGAATCCTGACATTATCGTTCTGGGCGGCGGAGTCGCTCAGTCAGGCGCGCTGCTCCTTGACACAATCCATGGCTTTCTTGAGGAGCTTGCCTCCCCAACCATCCACTACTCCACCGAGATCGCAACGGCGGCACTGGGAAACTACTCTCCTCTTTATGGTGCTGCGGCCATGGCGATGACTATGGATAAACCAACATAACCGAAGGCAGAAAGCTAATGCGAGCAAAGCCCAAGAGAAGCGGTTGTCCATAAGAGGCAGAAATAAAAGGGGATATCAATAATTCACCACTGGCCGTCGCGGCCGTTTATTGCTATTTCCTTGACGGAAGCCCAGTTCTGTAGCTAACATACTCATTTTGTGGGGATTAGGGGAATCGCCTGGGGGCGGAACAACGGATGAGTCAAGTTAAGCGCTTGCTAGGATTCGTGCGGCCATACAGCTTCCGCTTGGTCATCGCGGTTTGTCTTATGGTCGTGGTCGGCGCCTCCGCAGGCGTCACCGCCCTCCTTATCAAACCCATCTTTGACGTCCTTCTCGACCCCAAAAAGCAGACCGCCAAGATTGCTCTGATTCAAGCCAAGCCCTACTTCCCCTACACGATTTATCTCCAGGACATCCTCCCGCACTGGGTGCACAACATCTGGGGGGTGGTGGCCTTCGTCATTATCGGCGTAGCCGTCATCAAGGGCATTTCGGAATTTCTGGCCACCTACTTCATCAACTACACCGGGCATTCCGTGGTTCGCGACCTGCGCAATCTTCTCTACTCGAAGCTGATCGAGCAATCCATCTCCTTCTTTCACAGGCACCCCACGGGCCGGCTGATGTCCGCGATCACCAGCGACACGGAGCGCATTCAGTATGCGGTTTCGCAGACCGCGGCGGACACGCTGAAGCAAACCTTCACGCTGGTGGCCCTGCTCGGCGCGCTCTTTTACTACGATTGGCGCCTCGCGCTCATCTCCATGGTTCTGATTCCGCTGGTGGTTTTTCCCTCGGCAAAATTGGGGCGATACATCCGCGCCTCGAGCCGCAGCAGCCAGGACAAAATGGCGGACCTGAATAACGTTCTTCAGGAAACCTTTACGGGCATCCGCATCGTGAAGGCGTTCGCCATGGAGTCCTTTGAAGTGGAAAAATTCAAGGCCACCACGCGCCGCCTGCTGCGCGTAAGCCTGCGTTGGGTGCGGGCGCAGGCGGTATCCTCGCCCCTCATGGAAGTTCTGGGAGCCATCACCATTGCCGGCCTGCTCTTTTACGAACGCCGCCTGATTTTGAATCACCTTCAGACCACCGGAGATTTTCTTGGTTTTCTCTACGCGTTGCTGAGTTCCTACGAGCCGGTGAAGCGCCTGACGGGCGTGAGCAACGCCTTCGCGCAGGCGCTGGGCGCCTCCGAGCAGGTGTTCCAATACCTCGATTCGCAGCCGGAAATGGTCGACAAGCCAGGAGCGCCACGCCTGCCTCCCTTCCAGCGCGAAATTATCTTTGATCAGGTGGAGTTTGACTACGAGGATGGAGTTCCCTTGCTGCGCGACATCAATCTGCGCATCGGCAAAGGGGAAGTGGTGGCTCTGGTGGGCCCCAGCGGCGCGGGCAAGACCACGCTCGCCAGCCTGATTCCGCGCTTTTTCGACGTCGATGAGGGGCGCATCACTGTTGACGGCCACGATGTGCGAGACATCAAGCTTGATTCCCTGCGCTCACAGATCGGCATCGTCACGCAGGAGACGATTCTCTTCAACGACACGGTTTACAACAACATCTGCTACGGCAGCCGCTGGCCCACGGAGGCGCAAGTTCGCGAAGCGGCCCGCGTGGCCCTGGCGGAAGAGTTCATTCTCGAGATGCCGCAGGGTTATCAGACCATGATCGGCGAGCGCGGCCAGCGGCTCTCGGGCGGGCAGCGCCAGCGCATCGCCATTGCCCGCGCCCTGCTGAAGAATCCGCCCATTTTGATTCTGGACGAAGCGACGTCGGAACTCGATACGGAATCCGAGTTGCTCGTCCAGCGCGCTCTCAACAATTTGATGGCGGGCCGCACCGTGGTGGTGATTGCCCATCGGCTCTCCACCGTGCGCCGCGCCGAGCGCATCGTGGTGATCGACCGGGGGACGATTTCCGAAATCGGCACGCACGATGATCTGGTGAGCCGCGGAGGCATCTACCAGCGCCTGCACGATCTGCAATTCGTGGACGCGGAGCCCTAAAGGAACGAAACTCGAAACTGGAAATTCGAAACTCGACGTGGCACGGCCATCCTGGCCGGGAAGTTTCAGGGGCTGGGAGCCTGAGCCACAACAGGGTCCGGGTCGCAGTCTCCTTGGCGAATTTCGAGTTTCGTGATCGAAGGCCGGCAATCGGGAACTAACGATGCTACGCAGCATGACAGGCTATAGCCGCGTGGAAACGCAGGAGGCGGGATTTGCTCTCACCGTGAGCATCCGCGGCACCAATCACCGCTTTCTCGACGCGCAATTGCGCCTGCCCTCGAGCCTCGATCCGCTCGAGTCCGCCGTCCGCAAGCTGGTGAAGGAGCATGTGGCGCGCGGGCACGTGGAAATCACCGTCGGCTTAGCCAGCCTGGGGTCGGAGGAACCGGAAATCGATCGCAAGCTCCTGGCCGCCTACCTGAAGGGTTACCAGGCCCTGAAGCAGGAATTCGGCGCCGCCGCCGAGCCGGACCTGATGGCCCTGCTGCACGTTCCCGGATTGATCGTGAGCGGCAACGGGAAAGTGACTCCGGAAAAATTCGAGCTGATTCGCCAGGTGCTCGATCGCTCCGTGGCTGAGGCGCTCGAAGAATTGAACAAAATGCGCGTCCGCGAAGGCGAATCGCTCGAACGGGACCTCAAGGGGCGCTTGGGACGGCTTGAGGCACTTCGTGTCAGCGT
>JASHTO010000167.1 GCA_030040515.1 Terriglobia bacterium | reverse complement strand
CCACAACTTCGTAATGTTCAACAGCGCGCGCCGGGCTCGCGACCGCGCACAGGCAAACGATCAGCGCGCAAAATACACGTCGGTTCATGGAATCCTCGGTTTTTGTAGGGGCAACCCTTGCGGTTGCCCCAGGGCGGCCGCGCCCCGTCGCCCGAAGGCTTTGGGCCGCAGGGCGAGGGCCACCCCTACGTGCCAATATGTTCGTACCTTATCGATAAGCTCAAAACCAGCGCATTATCCACGACTGCGCGGCGCGAGGGCAAGAAAAAGTTGGCGGGATCCGGCGGGCAGGGGGGTTCGTGGATCGCTCCCAAAAGCACCAGGAAAGGCCGCCCAAATCCTGATCGGAGTGTCTTAGTTTGCCTGGTTGTCACCTTCGGAGACGCGCACCAATTCGATGATCGTCCTGTCTCCGTCATCCTTCAGTGAAACCACCTTATCCTGCTTATCGTGCTTCATCTCGAAGACGGTTTTTCCATTTTCGTCCCGGTCACGGTACTTGGTCACCTGATCGCCCAAGCGGGCGTGATAGAAATCGCGGACCTTTTCAAACGAATCGGTGGTTTCAAATTTTCCGGCCAGCACCTGAACTTTCGTTTCGTCAGCGATGTCGATGTTCACTGTGGCAGAGTCCTTGTCCTGCATGCGTGTGGCGCCGGGGTAGATGGGCAAGCCCAGGCTGGCTTCGTTGACGCCCTTGTTCACCTCGAGCGAGCCCACGGGCGTGCTGATGGAGACCTCCTTTTTTCCTGCGCCTTGCTCGTTCACGTGAATATGCACGGCGCTTGATAGCAAGCCGAGTCCACCCCAAATTGCGACGCCCACCACCACAACCAGCAACGCCAGCAGGAGGAAGGCGATGGCAATATAGTTGCCGTTGCTTCTCGGCGGGGGCGACGGAGGTCGAGGCGGCATGGGGTTTGTGGCCATGGCAGAAATCTCCTTCCTGCTTATACCTACGATAAGGCGTGGTGTAAAGTTCCGCGCTGATGCGCGAAATCACCCATCGCGGCGGCCCTCGGAATCTCTCCGGCGCCGCTGGGCATGGCACCACCCCGGCGGGCGCGACAGGTGAAATTGAGATACGACCAGCCCTCGAAATGGCGTTAAAAGGGGCGTAAATGACTGTAAAAGCGAGTACTTTAAGGTCGATAGTCGTAAGGTCTTGAGCGGTTCACAGGCCAGTGCTATGCTGGTGAACTCAAAATCTAATATGGTTTTTCACGGTGGCCCGATGCAGCTCAGAAAACTTGGTCACAGTCCGCAATACTTTTCCGGGCGCTGAGCTTGTCGGTTATGATATCCGGCTTTCATCTGTCATCCCGGAAACAGATTCCAACTCTTGGGGCGGCGTTCACGCCCATCGCGCTGCGGCAGATTCGCACGAGGAGTGGCAATGGCAGATTACGATTATGACATGTTGGTGATCGGGTCGGGCCCGGCGGGACAGCGGGCGGCGATCCAATCCGCGAAGCTGGACAAGCGCACTGCCCTCATCGAGCGCAAGGCCGTCATCGGCGGCGTTTGCACCAATACCGGAACCATTCCCAGCAAAACCCTGCGCGAGGCGGTGATTTATCTTTCCGGGTACCGTCTGCGCGGCATCTATGGGGAGTCGTACACCGTCAAGCAAAACATCACCATTGAGGACCTGCTTTTCCGCGCCGATCACGTCATTCGCCACGAAATTGACGTGACGCGCCACCAACTGCAACGCAACGGCGTGGAGGTGATCAATGCCGAGGCCGCCTTTGTGGATCCGCACACGCTGCGACTGACCTTGGTGGGCCACTCCGGCGAGCGCGTGGTGACGGCCGAGAACATTCTGGTCGCCGTGGGCACGGAGGCCACGCGCGATCCTAAAATCCCCTTCGACGGCCAGAACATCTTTACCAGCGACGATATCCTGAGTTTGAAGAAGTTGCCGCGAACTCTGGCGGTGGTCGGCGCGGGTGTGATTGGCTGCGAATATGCCAGCATTTTCTCCGCGCTAGGGATTCGCGTGACCCTCATGGATCGCTCGAAGCGGCTCCTTTCCTTTGTCGATGCGGAGGTCGTGGAGGCGCTCGATTACCACCTGCGTCAGAATCGCATGACTCTGCGATTCTCCGAGGCGGTCAGCGGCATCGAGCTGGTGCAGAACGGCGGCGACCCCCGGGTAAAAATCCATTTGGCGAGCGGGAAGGAAATTGTGGCTGAAAAGGCCCTGTACAGCATCGGCCGCACGGGCGCTACGGGCAGGTTGAATCTGGATGCGGCGGGCCTTAAATCCGATGAGCGCGGCCGCCTGAAGGTGAATGAGCACTACCAGACCGACGTCCCCCACATCTACGCGGCCGGCGATGTGATTGGATTCCCGAGTCTGGCCTCGACCTCACTTGAACAAGGGAGACTGGCGGCTTGCCACGCGTTTGGCGTCGAAGCCCGCAGCACTCCGGCGCTCTTCCCCTACGGAATTTACACTATCCCGGAAATCTCCTACGTCGGCAAGAACGAAGAGGAACTGACCCAGGCCAACGTTCCGTATGAAATCGGTAAAGCCAGTTATCGCGAAATTGCCCGCGGCCAGATCATCGGCGACAGCATTGGTATGCTGAAGATCATCTTCCACCGCGAGACGAGGGAGCTGCTGGGGGTGCATATCATCGGTGACAGCGCCAGCGAATTGGTCCACATCGGCCAGGCGGTGATGAGCCTGGGTGGCAAGATTGATTATTGTGTGAATACCGTGTTCAATTACCCGACCCTCGCGGAATGCTATAAGACCGCCGCGTTCGACGGGGTTAACAGATTGAATGGGTGAGACGGCTCAGTGCGAAGGATGCTCCAGGTCTTGGAAGACTCGAAGATAGCTTTTTCCAACTGTCTGTTCAAACTCTGCAAGCCAGTGCCGGACATAGGTCCGATCGAGGGTAGGGTTTCTGAGCAGGATGCTGCGGACATCCTCGAGATCGCGGGGGCGCCCCGCCACGATTTTGTGCACGATGACATCCTCGACAGCCGCAAATCGCACCATCGTATTTCCGACTCTGACGTTGCGCACACGCTCCAGGGCCTGTCGCTCGTAGAGGGAATGTGAAAGGATGAAGTCAATGCGGATGCCGCTTTCAGAATCCTGCAAGGGGAGCACCATGGTCCGAAGGACGAACTCGCGGGGTTTTTCCACGAGCACGCGGCAGGTTGCTGAATTCGCCAGCTCCAACAAGTCATTGAGGCGATCGGGACCAACGCCCAAAGTAATGTCGATGTCGCGGGTCAGACGTGGCTCGCCGTAAATCAGCACCGCCTGTCCGCCAATGACCATATACGGAATTTGCCGCTGCTCAAGGTTCCGTGCGATTCGTTCCAGGAGTTGAATGAACATGCAAGGCTCGCGCCATGGCGATCTTGGTTTCAAGTCCGGCCAAAGGGTCGGCGGGTGGGAATGCGCCAAGCGACCGTGCGAATTCATACATCGAGTCGCAGATTGCGAATGCCTGCTGGGTCGTCAAACGTTCGCTCAACGGCCCCTGCCTTTCCCAAGCTTCCCAGAATGCGGTGTCTTTCACCATCAAAGAGAGGTTACCAGACTCCCTGCGGGCCCTCAAGCACTGTGGAGTTTGAGGCCGTCGAGGCTGGCAACTCAGGAGCGTGGCGGAGAACCAGGAGAAGGGACATCATTTGTATGCCGGCATTCCGGTGACGCGCTCGCCGATGATCAGGGTGTGGATATTGTGCGTGCCTTCGTAAGTGAACACCGATTCCAGGTTGCACATGTGGCGGAAGATGGGATACTCGTCCGCCACACCGTTGGCTCCCAGGATGTCGCGCGCCGCGCGAGCCACTTCGAGCGCCATCTTCGCGTTGTTCCGCTTCAGCATGGAAACATGGGCGAAATCGGCGCGCCCCGCGTCTTTCAGGCGGCCCACTTGGACTGCCAGCAATTGCGCCTTGGTGATTTCCGTGATCATGTCGGCGAACCTGGCCTGCACGAGCTGGTGGGTGGCGATGGGCTTGTCGTCAAACTGCTTTCGCGCCTTGGCGTATTCCAGCGATTCGTTGTAGCACGCCATGGCCGCGCCGATGGCGCCCCAGCCGATGCCGTAGCGCGCCTGGGTGAGGCAGCTCAACGGCGCTTTCAACCCCTGCGCCCCGGGAAGCATTTGGCTCGCCGGCACGCGCACGTCCTGAAGAGAAAGAGTGGATGTCACCGAGGCGCGCAGCGAGCACTTGCCCTTGATGTCTTGCGCGGAAAATCCCGGCGTCCCCTTTTCCACCAGGAATCCCCGAATGCCTTCGTCGGTGCGCGCCCAAACCAATGCTACGTCGGCGATCGTCCCCGAGGTAATCCACGTCTTCTCGCCGTTCAGAATGTAATTCCTGCCGGCGCTTGCGGCGCGCGTCCTCATGCCCGCGGGATTCGAGCCGAAATCCGGTTCGGTCAGTCCGAAACAGCCGATGGATTTGCCTTGCTGCAATGCCGGCAGCCAGCGATTCTTCTGCTCCTCGGACCCGTAAGCGCTGATCGGATACATCACCAGCGCGCCCTGCACGCTTACGAAGCTGCGCAAGCCACTGTCCCCGCGCTCGAGTTCCTGCATAATCAGGCCGTACTGCACGTTCGACATGCCCGCACAGCCGTAACCTTGGAGATTGGCGCCGTAAAATCCCAGTTCCGCCATCATTGGAACCAGGTGTCTCGGAAATTTGGCCTCCCGGTTCCAGCCCTCGATGTGCGGGATCACTTCTTTTTCGACAAATTCGCGCACCGTGCGGCGCACCAGCTTTTCGTCGTCGCTGAGCAGAGAATCGATTTCCAGGTAGTCGACACCATGAAAAGCAAACATAGGTCCTCCTTCTCTCCCCGTGTTGGCGTGCGGCGCGAGTGTCGGATGATTTCGAACTCTGTCGCCGGAACGCGGCGGGATGTCGCGAGAGATTCCGCCGAAATGTTCTCCCGCGCTTCCCAAGGGGGCGTGAAATCCAGCATTCTATTGGGCAGCCGCGGAGCGGTCAAGGCGGCCGGAAGGGAGGAATTGCCATGAACCAGCAACTCGCACAGGAAACATCGGAAGAACGAGTCCGATTGACCGGAATGGTGAAGGCGGCGGGATGCGCAGCCAAATTGAGTCCAAGCATTTTGGATTCAATTCTCGCGCGATTGCCCAAACAGGTTGACCCGAACGTGCTCGTGGGTTTTGAAACCTCCGACGATGCGGGGGTGTATCAGCTTTCCCCTGAGCTGGCGCTCGTCCAGACCGTGGATTTCTTCACGCCCATTGTCGATGACCCCTACACCTTCGGCCAGATTGCCGCCACCAACGCCCTCAGCGACGTTTACGCTATGGGCGGCCGACCGATTTCCGCGCTTTCCATCGTCGGCTTTCCGAATTCCGGAAGGGATGTGGGAATTCTCGAGGGAATCTTGAGGGGAGGCCAGGCGAAGATGCAGGAAGCCGGCTGCACCGTTTTGGGCGGACACTCGCTGGGCGATGACGAGATCAAATTCGGATATGCGGTGACGGGCCTCATCAACCCGAAGCGCATCCTCAAGAACGTGGGCGCGCAACCCGGCGACCGGCTGATTCATACCAAACCCCTGGGGACCGGAGTGATCTCCACTGCCATTAAGAAGGACGCTGCGCCGCAAGATTCGGTGGACGCGGCAATCCGCTCCATGTGTACTCTCAATCGTGCAGCCATGGAGGCCGCCCTGCCGTTTGAATTGCACGCCGTCACCGACGTCACGGGCTTTTCCCTCCTGGGCCACGCGCGGGAAATGGCCGTCGGGAGTAAGGTGAGCTTCGTCATCGACACCGGTCACATCGAATATCTTCCGGGTGCGCTCGAGCTGGCTCGGAAGGGCTATCTTCCCGGAGGCACGAAGCGTAACCGGGATTTCATCGGCGGCTGCGTGGAGTTTTCCGCGGGCGTTGCGGAAGACGTCAGGAATCTGCTCTTCGATCCGCAAACCTCCGGCGGGCTCCTGATTTCTTTGGCGGCAAAAGACGCTGCCCGCCTTCAGAAATCGCTGCGCGCCCAGGGAATAAGCGCGCAGAATTTAGGGGAAGTCATCGAAAAGACTCACCCCCTGATTCAGGTTCGCGATCACAAAGATTGAAGGGAGAATTCCTCGGTACCTGCGTTGCGCCCTTTGCTTCGCGCAGGTTAAGATTGCCACAATGAAGAGGCAAATTCCGACGCAACTCGTGGTGGGTTTGGGGATTTTGGTGATCGGCAGCGGAATCGTGGGAGGGGAGTATCTGCTGGTAACTTGGTATCCCACACACGAAGCGAACGTCACCAGTGAAACACTCAAGCTGATTCCTTACAAGAATGACGGGATGGGAATTGACATGCAGGTTGCAGCCGGCATCGACAAAAAGGTGGAAATCTCTCCGGGACAGGTGCGGATTTACTCGCCAAGGCTCTTGAGCACCGACCCCTCAATTACCATTACATCGCAGCCGAATCCCGATCAAAGCGCTGAGTTCACACCCCAGACTCTGGCTGTTTGGGAGACCGATGGCACGATCCACCACCTTCCTCGCTATCAGTTTGAACACACCCGGATCAACGATCGCGACGCAGTCCTGATCTGGCAGTCGGTGGATCGGCACATGGTGCTGACGACGAGAATCATATCTCCGGACAGGATTATCGAGGCGAAGTGCACGGCCGGCGGCGGGGACGAAGACCTTTACATGCAGGCTTGTGATGAGAGCGTAAGGACAATCAAAGTGGCGGGGCCGCCGTCGCCGCCTGCGGGGATGGATGGCGGCACTTCCACCCCGATAACCCTCAAGCCCTAGCGTGCTGAGGAAATGAATTTTCCCGGGCGGATCGAATCGAACGAGCTGATGGAGGGCTGGTGAGTCGAGCTGGACGAAAATGGGAAATCGTAGCAGGTGATCTGGCCACGCCTTTGGGATTTCGGGCGGCTGCGGCCGCTTCCGGAATCAAGAAAGCCCCGGGAGCTTTGGATTTGGCGTTGATTTTTTCCGATTCGCCCGCCACCCAGGCTGCCGGAGTTTTCACCACCAATCGAGTGGCCGCGGCGCCGGTGTTGCTCTCACGCCGCAATCTGGTGGAGAGCCGTGGACGCTGCCGCGCCATCGTGGTGAATTCCGGGAACGCCAACGCCTGCACAGGGAAAGAGGGGACGCACACGGCGGAAGAAACCGCGCGGGCGGCGGCTGAGCTCCTTGAGATCGATCCTTCGCAAGTTCTGGTGGCATCGACAGGAGTCATTGGAGTTCCGCTCAGCCCCGAACTGATTCTCGCACAACTTCCGTATTTGAAAGAAGCCCTCTCCAGGGAGAGCGCTGCGGCCGTCGCCCAGGCCATCCTGACCACGGATACGGTCAGCAAGACATGCGTTGTGCGGTCGGTGGCAAGGGGCAAACCCGTACACATTGCCGGCATTGCCAAAGGCGCGGGAATGATTCATCCGCACATGGCCACCATGCTTTCCTTCATCACCACCGATGCGGGCATGGGCGAGCGCATGTTGCACAACCTGCTGCTTGCTGCCGTGGAGGATTCTTTCAATCGCATCACCGTGGATGGCGACACTTCCACCAATGATTCCTTGATCGCGCTGGCAAGCGGCCTGGCGGAAACCACGGTTGTCCCCGGAAACGAGAGCCGCGCGTGGTTTGCGGAGGGATTGACGCTAGTTTGCCAGACGCTGGCCAAGATGATCGCGCGTGATGGCGAGGGCGCGACGCGGCTGGTTACCGTGGAGGTGGTGGGTGCGCGGTCACCGCTGGACGCCGAACGTGCGGCGCGCGCCATTGCCAATTCCCCGCTGGTAAAAACGGCTTTGGCGGGCGCCAATCCGAATTGGGGCCGCATCGTTTGCGCCACCGGATATTCGGGCGCCAAATTTGATCCCACGCGGATTGATGTGAGTGTGAACAATCTGGCGTTGTGCCGCAAGGGCGTCGATGCCGGCTTCGACGATGCGGTGGCACACCGCGAGCTCGACCAGAAGGAAGTGCTGCTGCGAGTCGACCTTCACGCCGGGACAAGCACTGCAAACGTGTGGACTTGTGATTTCACCCGCGCCTACATTGATATCAACGCTTCGTACCGGAGCTGATGCTGGGAGGGTCTGGTTGAAAATAGAGGCTACTTATCTTTCCTTTTTCCGTCGATGAGTGGACGCAGGAAATTCGCCGAAGCGCGGATTTCCTCAATACCGCTCAGTCCATCTTCAATCGACACCCAGCCGTCGAAACCTGCTTCCCGCAGCAATCGGAAGATCTTCGGGTAGTCATTCATCCCTTTCCCCACTTCGCCGTGAGTCAGAATGGCGGCATACCCAACGGCGTCTTCGACAGCCCGTAATTCCTCAATCGTGTGTCCGGGCTTCAGATGCCGGTCACTTGCGTGCATGGTCACAACGCGATGCTTGACCTTCTCCAGCAGATCGAGAGGGTCTTCACCGGCGAGAATGGCATTGGAGGGATCGAATTGCACGCCGAACCAGGGTGAATCGATGCGACTGATGATTTCCAGAAAGATCTCCTGCTTTTGCGCGAATTCGGGGTAAGTCCAGAAGTTGTCCTTGTAGTGGTTTTCCATGGCCAGCACAACACCTTTTGTGGCGCTGTATTCCAGTGACTCCTGGATACACTCCACGACCCAGCGCACTCCCTGATCACGTGGAACAGCCGGACGGCGCTGGCCGGAGAGCACGCGGCAGAACTTGCCCCCCAGGCGCGCGGTGATGTCGACCAGGCGCTTCTGGTGTTCCACTTCCTTCCGCCGGTCCTCGGCGTCTGGCTTGGTAAAGTCCGAAGAACAGCAAAGCATGGGTATTTCGAACTTGTGGCGCGCGTGTGCCTCGCGAACCTTCTCGAGGTATGCGTCGTCATGGCTTGTGAGCGTTCCGTCATAAAGCTCCAACCCGTCAACGGGCAGGTTCGCGGCCATCTCGACCCATTGGAACAGTGTCATGGTGCGGTCTCGCACCAGTTCATCCATGTAGCATTTTGGAAACGCGGCAAGTTTCATGAACAGTTAGCCCCTCATATGGGCAAGTCGGATAGCGCACCAACGGGAAGCTGCTCGTAATCGAGGATGGATCCGGAGATCAGTTCGTTGGTGGCGAAGAAGAGAACGGCGTTGGCGATGTCGTCGGGCAGCAGCAAGCGGCCAAACGGCCGTGTCTTGACCGCCGCCTCCAGCCAATTCTCGCCTTTGCCTTCGAGCACCGAGACGAGGTGTCGTTCCCCTTCGGTCAGGACCCAGCCGGGGTTGATCTGGTTCACGCGAATCCGGTATTGCGTGAGGTAATTCGCCAGATTCTTGGTAAACGTCATCAGTGCGCCCTTGGAGGACGAATAAGGCAGCAGCCGTTTCAGTCCGCAATAAGCATTTACGGATCCGATGTTGACGATGCAGCCGCTCCGGCGCTCCTTCATGTGGCGGACGGCCTCCTGGCAGAGCAGGAACGGGGCGCGAAGATTGACGTCGAAGATCTCATCCCACAATTCGGTGGAAGTGTCCTCGATGGTCCCTCGATGCACTACTCCGGCGTTGTTGACGAGGACGTCCACTCTCCCGAACCGCGAGAGGGCATTGCGCACGATGCTGCGGCAATGGGATTCGTCCCGCAAGTCACCCGTCACCAGTAACGCCTGGCTTCCCGCGGCCTCAATGGCCTGCACGATCTTTTCGCCACCGGCGCGCTGGTCACCCCGCCCGTGCACAAGAACCCTCGCGCCCGCGCCGGCGAGTTTGATCGCAATTCCGCCGCCGATCCCCTGGGTCGAGCCGGTGACTACCGCTACCAGTCCCGCCAACGGCTGTATTCCCGCAATTGCTTCGCCCATAAGTTCCGTCCACACCCTGCCCGTCGCTTGACGCCAGGACAGCTACCCACGGCTCGCGGGTAAGGGTTTCAAAACTGCCTTCACAATTTCCCCGGAAGCCATTTCATCGAAACAGGTGCGCCAGTTCGGGTAAGTTTCCACGCGGCCAACGATGCGCAGCGGGTCAAGCTTTCCAGACGCCAGGAGCGCCAGCACTCTTTCCCACATGGGATAGTTGTGGCTGAAACTACCCTGCAAGCGGATTGCTTTTTGCACCAGCGGGTCGAGGGAAAAGTTCAGTGGTTGCGGTCCCCAGCCGACTTTGGTGATTTGCCCGCCCGGCCGCACCACGGCCATCGCCGTGCGCAGCGCGGCGGAAGCGCCCGCAGCGTCAATGACTACGTCCACTCCCAAGCCATCTCCCACGGCCCTCACCGCTTCAAGGATGGCATCCTCTCCATCCGTAATAATCCGATCCACGCCCAGAGACTGCGCCACTTTCATGCGGAGGGCGTCCTGCTTGAGCCCTGCCACTCCCACCCAGCTTGCGCCCGCAATCTTGGCGAGCTCCATGCAGAGCA
>JASHTO010000166.1 GCA_030040515.1 Terriglobia bacterium | reverse complement strand
ATCGAAAAGTTGGGCATCCGCAAGTAGTCCGGTGCATAACCCGAGAGTTTTGCGATATTTGAAAGGTCAAGATTGTACGTCCAAGCGATCCTCCGGATTTCCGGCAGGGATCGCTTTCGTTTTTTGGGGGTCTTCCGGCCGGACAGAAGGCTTCCACATCCACCTCGATTCGCAGCTCCCTGAATAACCTGCATGCCGGACGGCGGGGTAGAGTGATCATCCTGCCGGACCGATGAGCATGCCATGACCCGCGATGCGGTCTCGATGATCGACGTGGATTACTAGGAGGAATAAGATGGAACAAGTTAGTATTACTCTGGGTTCAAACACCCTTTCGATGGAATGTGGCCGGGTGGCCAAGCAAGCCAATGGCTCTGCATACGTGCGTTACGGGGACACTGTGGTGCTGGCTACCGCCTGCTCCACGGATCCCAGGGAGGGAATCGATTTCTTTCCCCTAACGGTAGACTATCGGGAATACACCTACGCCGCGGGAAGAATTCCCGGCGGCTTCTTCAAGCGCGAAGGCCGGCCGACGGAGAAGGAGATTCTCACCAGCCGGCTGATTGACCGGCCCGTCCGGCCTCTCTTCCCCGAGGGTTTCAAGGACGAAACGCAGGTGATTGCGCTGGTGCTCTCCGCCGACTCGGAGAATAACCCCGACGTGATCGGCCTGGTGGCGGGCGGAGCTGCGCTCTACCTTTCCGACATTCCGTTCTTCGCGCCGGTGGGCGCGGTGCGGGTGGGCCTGGTGGACGGCCAGCTTGTCACGAATCCCACCTATAGCGATGTCAAGAAAAGCCTGTTGAACATTGTGGTAGCGGGCACGGAAGATGCGATTGTGATGGTCGAGGCGGGGGCGAAAGAAGTTTCCGAGGCCACTATCATCGACGCGATTCAATACGGG
Organism: Terriglobia bacterium; assembly: GCA_030040515.1. Classification (GTDB taxonomy): domain Bacteria; phylum Acidobacteriota; class Terriglobia; order UBA7540; family UBA7540; genus Bog-366. Next base: position 7,621 of record JASHTO010000166.1, on the reverse strand, counting down.
CACGGCGAGATTCGCAAGATTGTCGCCGCGCAGAAGGAACTGTTCGCCAAATTGGGGCTCAAGAAGCGGGAGTTCAATGCCCCCGCGCGCGATGAAGCGATGTTCGCGGAAGTGAAAGCCAAGGCCGAAGCGGCGCTTCACGAAGCGATGGACACTTCCAAATACATCAAGTTGGAAAGCCAGCACAAAATTTCCGAATTGCGTAAAAGCCTGGTGGGGAGTTACCCCGAAGACGATGAGGCCAAGCGCAAACTGGCGGCGAAATATTTTGATGAATTGGAAGAGCGCCTTTTCCGCGATGACGTGGTGATGAAGCGCCAGCGGCCCGACAAGCGAGCTTTCAACCAGGTGCGCCCCATCACCTGCGAGGTGGGAATCCTGCCGCGCACGCACGGTTCGGCGCTGTTTACGCGCGGTGAGACGCAGGCGCTGGTGACGGCGACGCTGGGAACGGCGGAAGACCAGCAGCGCATGGACGTGCTGGAAGGCGAGGCCTTCAAGCGCTTCATGCTGCACTACAATTTCCCGCCCTTCAGCGTAGGTGAGGTCGGGTTTCTGCGCGGCCCGGGGCGCCGCGAAATCGGCCACGGAGCGCTCGCCGAGCGCGCCCTGCTGAGCATGATTCCCGATGAAAAGGAATTTCCCTACACGGTTCGCGTGGTCTCGGACATTCTGGAATCCAACGGCTCATCTTCCATGGCCTCGGTGTGCGGCGGAACGCTGGCCCTGATGGATGCAGGCGTGCCGATGAAATCACCCGTGGCGGGAATCGCCATGGGCCTGGTAAAGGAAGGCGATAAGTACGCAATTCTGACGGACATCGCGGGCGCTGAAGATCACTATGGCGACATGGATTTCAAAGTTGCCGGAACCAAGGACGGCATCACGGCGCTGCAAATGGACATCAAGACCACGGGCATCACTCCACAAATCATGTCGGAGGCGCTGACCCAGGCGCAGGCCGCCCGACTGCACGTGCTGGGCAAGATGCTGGAGACGCTCTCCACGCCGCGCGCCAATATTTCCGCCCACGCGCCGCGCATCTACGCCATGAAGATCAATCCCGCGAAGATCGGTGAGCTCATCGGGCCGGGCGGCAAGGTGATTCGCGGCATCATTGATCAGACGGGGGTAAAAATTGATGTTGAAGACGACGGCTCCGTGAACGTGGCCGCCACCGATGAGCCTTCCGCCTCCAAGGCGCTCAAGATGATCCGCGACCTGCTGGCGGAAGCCGAGATTGGCAAAACCTACCTTGGAAAAGTTGTGCGCCTGGCCGATTTCGGAGCTTTCGTGGAGATCTTCCCGGGAACGGACGGTCTGCTGCACATCAGCGAAGTGGCCGAACACCGCATCCGGGACATCCGCGATGAGTTCAAAGTGGGCGACCAGATTCTGGTGAAGGTCATTTCCGTGGAAGGTAATAAGGTGCGCCTGAGCCGCAAGGCCGTTTTGCGCGATCAACGCGCCAAAGCGGAGGCTAAGCCCGAGGCGGCGAACTAAGCTGCGGGTGTTTCGGAGCGACCTTCTATTCATTCAACGCGCAATCGGGGGCGCGGAAGCGAATTCCGTGCCTCTGCCCTCCTTTTGAATCGAATTTCCGAAAATCCTTTGCGGCCCAGTGTGAGGTTCTGGTAGAATCCGCCCCCGGTTGGTGGAATTCTCCGCATCGGTAGACCGCATCATCCAGGAATCGGCTGTGGGGGCGCCGATGCGCGCAGGCTCGCGCCGAGGGGCGGGGATTGTGTGGGCTTTCAGGAGGTTGAGCCATGGGGTACCTCGACAAACTCGATCTTGACAAGAAACTCGAATCGAAGGGTGAATACGAGGAGTTGCTGGAAGAATACCAGTTCAAGCTCCTGAAGTTGCAGCGCAAGATCGTGGAAAAGGGGATTGCTGTGGCCATCGCTTACGAAGGCTGCGACGCGGCGGGCAAGGGCGGGAACATCATGCGTATTACCGAGTCGCTTGATCCTCGCGGATACGAAGTGCATCCCATCGGCGCGCCCACACCCGGGGAAAAAGCCCATCACTGGTTGCGGCGATTTTGGCTGCGCCTCCCTCCGCGCGGGCGCATCGGCATATTTGACCGCACCTGGTACGGGCGCGTGCTGGTGGAGCGCGTGGAGAAGTTCGCCAAGAAGGAGGAGTGGCAGCGCGCTTACGGCGAGATCAATGATTTTGAGAAGACGATTATCGACGACGGAATGATCCTTGTTAAATTCTGGATTCACATCTCCAAAAAGGAGCAGCTTGACCGCTTCAAGAAGCGTGAAAAGGATCCCTGGAAGAACTGGAAGCTGACGGAGGAAGACTGGCGCAACCGCGAAAAGTGGGACGCTTACATCGAAGCTCTCGAAGATATGTTTGAGAAGACGGACACCGAATACGCTCCCTGGACCATCGTGGAAGGGAATTGGAAATGGTGGGCGCGCATCAAGGCATTGAAAACGGTGGTCAATCGCATTGAGGAGTACTTGTCATAAGTCAGGAATGAGTAAATCACGCAGAGAATTTCTTGCCACGGGAATGGCCGCGGCGACTGCGGCAGGCGTCCCGCAATCCTCAAAGGCGCAATCCAAGGACACCATCATTCGACCGACCGATTTTGCGGCGGCGTACGTGGAAGGCGTCGGGCGAATTGCCCCGGGAAGAAGCGGATTTTTCACCAGACTAAACTCGGGGGAAGTTTCTGCGGTGTGTCACTTGACAGGCTTTCGCCCCTCCCGTAGCATTCCAAGCGGGCTTCATTTCGGGCTTCGGCAGGGAATCCATCGATCACTTTTGTGCGTCCAATAAGCCATAAGATGCGTTCGTGCGGATATCAGGCAGGCGGCAGCGACGAGGTGAAATGGTGAGAATTGCGGTGCGTTTCAAAGACGATGTGGCAATCCTGAGCCTGAGCGGCAGATTCCTGGCGGGCAGTGACGGGCCTTATCTTCGGCAGAAGGTTAAGGACTTGATGGATGCCGGAACCAAGAAATTGATTGTGCATTTCGCCGATGTCCCCTACATTGATTCCACCGGTCTGGGATTTCTCGCCGGCGCCCGCGTGACCGTGCAGAACGCCGGGGCTCGCATTGTTCTGTCAAGTTTAAACCGCCACGTCCAAAAAATTCTGGATGATGTGAATTTGACGCAGTTTTTTACAATTGCCGAAACCGAGGCTGCGGCCATGGCGATGCTGAGCCAGCCCGACGCGACCGCACGCGGGGCAGTTCAAGAGCCTGCCAAGACTGAGGCGAAGGGGAAGAAGCGTTCCGGCCCGGCAGCGGGAGCTTAATCTGTGAATTCTCAATCACCAACCTCTCAACACCGTGACCCCATGAGTCTTTTGGGAAGACGCCGGACGGAGCGGATTCTCGCGCCCAAGCGCATTCAGGTGATCGGCAACGACGCTTCGGGTATTTCCTTTGCGGAAGAGACTGTGACCGTGAGCTTCAATCAACAGGGCGCGCGCATCAGCCTGACGCACTCGCTTTTGCCGGACGATATCGTGCTGTTGAAAAACCTCGAGAATGGCATTGAGGAGGAATTTCGAGTCGTCGGCGCCTTCCAACAGGTGTTCGGCAGCCGCCGCGAGTGGGGTGTGGAAGCCCTTGATGCCAAGAGCGGCATCTGGGGTATGGAGTTTGCCCCCAACGATGACAGCTCGCAGCCCAAAGCGGTGGTGGAATGCGCAGCCTGCAAGACCGCGGCGCAGAGCGCGCTTTCCAGCATTGAATATGAGGTTCTGCTGGCCACTGGGCTGATTTCCCGCCATTGCGACCGGTGCAACGAAACCACGCGCTGGAAGCCCAGTGAGCAAACCGTTTCACCGGAAATGGTGGTGAGGTACACGAAAGGTCCCGCCAAGGGCGTGCGCGAATCCCGCCGAACGCGCCGGGTGCGCCTGACCATGCAATTGCGCGTGCGCAATGCCTGGGGTGTGGTGGATATCGCCCAAACGCGCGATGTTTCAAAAGCGGGGCTTTGCTTCATCAGCAGCCAGCGATTTTCCCCCGGTGACGAAATCTTTATTACGCTACCCTACGCGCAGGGGCAGGCTCCTGTGGAAACCAAGTCGAGAATTGTATGGACGGGCGAAGGTCCATCGGGCTGGTTCTACGGGGTTGAATATATTCGCTGACGGCACATTCCTTCCACAGCCGGTTCGTCCGCCCCATGATTCTTCAAAACCTCGACCTGTTATTTTTGCGCGCTTCCGCCGTCGCGCAATTCCTTTGCCGCCATTTCAGGTGTGGGAAGTGAATTGAAGTAAACTTCCTTGATGGAGTAGGAGCGCGATTTGCCCGGAATAATGGGGAGGATTTCGAGGTGCCAGTGGTAATCCTCGGAGAGGGTGCGCCAGGTTCCGGTCCGGTAGGGCCTGGAGTTGACGTTGGGCGAAGTGTGAAGAACCAGGTGCGACGCCTTGGTCACCATCGACAAGCGGCGCAGCGTGGATTTGAGCAGCCGCGCCAGCTGCAACTCCTTCTCCGGCGAGGTCACATCCTCTTCAAATGATGCATGGTGGTAAATCGGCATGACCCAGGTTTCATAGGGTACGCGCGAGGCGAACGGACAGAAGGACATGAAGAGTTCGTTCCATTCCACGGTCCGCGCCTGCTGGTCCAATTCCTGCTTGATAATGTCGCAGAAAAGGCAGCGTTCCTTGTTCTCATAATGGGTGAGCGCAGAGCGCAATTCGTAGGCGCTGCGTCGCGGAATGAACGGCGTGGCGGTGATTTCCGAATGCGGGTGCTCCAACTCCTGCCCGGCCTCGGCCCCCACGTTGCGAAAAAGCGTAACATAACGAAAACGCGTGTCCTTTTTCAAGTCGGTGATGCGGGCGACGTAAGCGCGCAGCGCCTGAATCACCTGATCGTCGCTGAGGTCCGATAATTGCTTGTTATGGTCGGGGTGTTCAATAACCACCTCATGGGCGCCCAGGTTGCGCATCTTGTCATACAGCCCCTCGGCTTGCCGCGCCGAATCTCCCTCAATCTGATAAATGGGATTGCGATGGGGAATCACGCGGACTTGCCAGTTTGCAGCGGAGAGCGGGTAGACATAAAGGTTCGGGGGGCAAAGAGACTCATGTCCGGGGCAAAGGGGGCAAATCCCGCTTTCGGCCCAGCTATGCTCCGCAGTCTGTTGGATCACCCAGCTTTGGGTAATCGGATCTCGTCGCAGTTGCATGACGTTCCAAGCCTCCCCTGGAAGAAAACTGTTTAAGTGAACCCCTGGAAACCGCAGGCGCGCCCATCAATTTACTTGCCGCCCCCCAAGTCGTCAACCCCCCAATCCGTTGGGGTGAGGGGTCCGTTCGAAACGATTAAAGTCCACGACTTGCTGATTCCCGGACCTGTCAAACCCCGACTGCCACCCCGGCAAAGCCGGGGGATCTCCCAACGGATTAGGACACTATCAATTGCTCGATAGCGCCACAGTTTCAATTTGTCGTGGCGAGTTCGCCACGTCAAACGGTCCGTCGGCTGACGGATCAAGCCGCCGCTACGTCAAACTCTACCATCATCATGCCTGGTTCGGTTTTAAAGCGAAGCGCCTGCGCCCATGCGGCACAGGCGGGGCAACAGGGACGGGGCATGGTGCGGCGCAAGAAATCATTTGGGTTGAAGAGCCTCGCGGCGGTCAGCGAGGCGGGGAATCAAGCTGCCGCCTGCCTGGGTACAGGAAGGCATCCACGGCGTGGTTCCGTCGGCCCGCCGACCCCGCCTTGCTCCAGCGCCAGCGTGGCAGATTCCAGCCATTTATTTCCCCATCCCCGCGCATCGCAAACAAAAAGCCAGTGCCCGGAATCCAGCCAGATGTGCAGGCCATGAATTCGCGACAGGCCCGCCCTTTGAGGAAATCGCAATACGGTGAGCGGGCGAAGCTCAAAGTGCGCCGGGTAGAGGGCGAAGGTCAGCATGCTCGACTCGGTTTTGAAGACGATTCGAGAGGAGAGTTCGGAGATTTCTGCCAGCATCGCGGACCCGGCCGTGCCGCCCTGGGCAGCAAATATCAATCCCACCGTTGCGCCGACCTGCTTCCAGCGCTGAAGAGTTTCAAGAGCTTCCTGGCGGTTGATTTCCATGCCGCCATCTTACCACACGGCCATTCTCCACACATTCGGACTAACTCTTGCGGAAAACCAGCTCCGGCCCTTTCGCAAACACGCCGATCGTATCGCCGGCGCACACCTGGCCCGTAGCCATCAGGCGGTAGAGCGGATCCTGAAGCTCACACGCCAGTGTATGTTGCAGGTTGGCGGCTCCATACTCCGTGTCACACCCGTGCTGGAGCAGGAGCGATTTGGCTCCGCTGCTGAACTCCAGCTCGAAGGGTGTGGTGGGATGGTGGAAAAAGGCCTGCATCACCTTGTCGAGTTCCAGGTCGAGGATGCTGCGCAGGTGCGCGGGACGCAGCGGCTGATAAACAATCGTGTCTTCAATCCGGCGCAGGAATTCGGGAGGGAAGTGGCGTTTCAGGGCGCGCAGGGAAGTGGCACGGAAATGCCGGGCCTTGGAATCTTCCCCCTCTACGGGCGGCACGAATCCCGAGGACGCGACGGCGCGAAAGCTGTCTTTTGAGCCGAGGTTGCTGGTAAAGAAGAAAAGGCAGGCTGAAAAATCCACGTGCCGATTGCGCCCGTCGTTCAATTCGGCGCGGTCCAGCACCCCCAGGAGCAGGGAATAGAGGGAGTTGTGCGCCTTCTCGATTTCGTCGAAGAGGATCAGGGTATAGGGGAATTCGGGAGTACGATAACGCTCCAGATTTTCGCGCGTAAAGACCGGTTCCGTATCCGCGTGGCCGATGTAGCCGGGGGGCGCGCCCACCAGCCGGGCGATTTCATGCTGCTGTTGATACTCCGCGCAGTTGATCTTGAGCAGGGCGCTGGGGCTGCCCAGCAAAACCTCGGCTAACGCCTCGACGGAATGCGTCTTCCCGCAGCCGGGCGGGCCGAGCATGAGCATGGATCCCATGATGCGCCGAAGTTGCCGCGCCTGCACTTCAAGGCGCTGAAGCAGGCGCAGAACGGCATCCGTGGCTTGCGGCTGGCCCACCACTTGGGTTGTCCAGCGCCGTGCCACGTGCTCCAACCAGGAACTTCGAGCGGAGGGCCGCAGAGTCACCCAATCCTTCGGTTCGTGTTGTAAACCTACGCTGGCCGGCATCCCATTCTCTCCCTGTAACACAAACGTTCAGCTTCTTCTCACGCTGCGAAGATTCTTTCGATTGGCCGGGACCTGCTTCTCACAAACCATTTCGCCGATCACGGCCAAACAAGAGCTCTAACCACAGAGCGCACAGAGAAGTCTTTCTCTACCTCCGTGATCTCTGTGGTGAGGGCCCTTTCTTGGTTGCGGCTCCGCCGCGCCGTGTTTCGGTCATTTGCCTTGCGGATTCCGCCGGGCTTTGGCACCTCCATCTTTATCGGCGGGAGGAGCTGCAAACATGAGAAATCGTGTTAACTATTACGATACCCGGACAAATCTCCTTGACACATTGGCAGGATTTGCAATAATTCTCATCTTATGAAAGGGCTTCGTCACGCCGCGAACCCAGCCAGCGCGTATACCGTAAAGTCTTTGGTTAAGGCGTTGAATATATTGGAGGTTTTAGCGGAGGAAGAACC
>JASHTO010000165.1 GCA_030040515.1 Terriglobia bacterium | reverse complement strand
AGGGAAAACCCGTCCAGGTCCGCATCGCTTGCGCCACCCATCGGCCGGTCGAGCAGGATATTCGCAACGGCAGCTTTCGCCCTGACCTGTTCTATCGGGTCAGTGTCGTAACCCTCCATCTTCCTCCGCTCCGCGAGCGCCGCGAAGACATCCCCGCCCTTACTCAATATCTCGTGCAGTTCTACTCCCGGAAATTTGGGCGATCCGTCCAGCCGTTATCCGTCTATTTTTTGCGGCTTTTACAGGAAAACGATTGGCCGGGAAATATTCGCGAACTCGAAAATTTCATTAACCGCTACGTGCTCCTCGGATCGGAGGAGAGCGTCATGGAAGAGCTAACCGGCCGGCAAAGCGAGGCGACAGGAGCCGCGAGTGCTGCCGAGCCCGCGATTTCACTGCGACGAATCGCCCGAGACGCGGCTCGGGGAGCCGAACGGAAGGTGATTCTGCAAGCCTTGAATGCCAATCAGGGCAATCGCAGGAAAGCTGCTCGCGTACTGAACATCAGTTATCGCTCATTGCTATACAAAATCCGCGATGTGGGAATTCCTGGGAAAAGGACGCATGGACAGCGCCCGGCCGACCTAACCGCCGGCTCTGATAACGGGAGGACTGGACTATGAAAGCCCAACACACCGGAAAGCTGTGTCTTGTTGTCGAAGGTCTGTTGCTGGCAGCGCTGGCTGGATTCTTGCCGGCAAAGTCCCTGGCCGCGCCAGTGGATCGAAAGGTATCCCAGGACACTGCACAGTCACCCAAAGATAATCCTCCGCAAGGAAGCGCCGCGACCGGCCATTCGGCTGCCAACAATGACGTTTACACGGTCGGCCCTGCGGATGTTCTGAAGGTCGATGTCTGGCACGAACCGGAGGTCTCCAGCGTGGTGGCAGTTCGGCCGGACGGGAAGATTTCCCTGCCCCTGATTGGCGACATATCCGTTAGCGGCTTTACACCCAACCAACTTCAAGATGTTCTGGCGGCGAAGCTCCACGCTTTCATCGCCAATCCGCAAGTTTCCGTTACGGTGCAGGAGGTTAAGAGCCGGAAGTTCAATGTCCTCGGCGAAGTCCAGCATCCCGGCTCCTACTCCCTGGCCCAGCCGGTGCGCGTTCTGGATGCCATCGGCATGGCGGGCGGTTTCAGGGACTTCGCCAAGGTCACCAAGATTTATGTCTTGCGGCGATCGAGCGACGGTGAGAACTCGCGCCTGCCCTTCAATTACAAGGAAGTCATTCAAGGCAACGATTCTAATCAGAACGTTGAGCTTGAGCCCGGTGACACCGTTGTTGTTCCTTGAGGCGATCAATACTATGGGAAGCGGAAAAACAGGTCTGACCAGCTTGGCGTTGCTCTTGCTCTTTGCCGTAATTGCTTACTCGCCGGCTCGCGCGCAGGAAACACAGAGCACACCTGAAGCGCCGCAAGACGATTCCTCCCGGCAACTGCACTATGCGGACGAATCAACCCCGCAGAATAACTTCGTGTTCGACCTCAACGAACAAACGGCTTATGACGACAATGCCTATTCAGATAACGCTCATCGGGTGGGAAGCTCCATCATCCAGGGGGGCGCCCATTTCGGTTTGCAAGTGGACCATGAGCGCTCCGAGATGAGCTTTGATTACCAACCGGAAGGGCTCTTCTACGTCAACATTCCGGGGTACAACCAAGCTAACCAGAACCTCTCCTTCAACGCCAGGTTTGATGTTGCCCGCCACTTCCAGTTGCGCTTCCAGGACACGGGTTTCTATTACACGGGAATCTCCTCCCCGGCCTTGAACTCCTATGCCTCACCCCAACTTAGCCTCTCCCCGTCCCTGAACCAAACCACGCTCTTCCCCCTGGCCCGCATTTTCAGCGATGAAGGGCGGGTGGAGGCCACGTACCAAGCCAGCCGCCGAAGTCAATTCGATTTCTATGGCACGGCCGGCAATCGAAATTTTAGCGGCGTCGCAAACACCGATGAAAACCTTTTTAATACGCAAACCTACCGCGGCGGGATGGACTACACGTACCGGATCAGCGCAACCTCCACGATAGGGATATCCGCCTTGCACCAGAACCTGCGATTTGGGCCCTCCATGGACGAGATTGAATCGCCCGAGCTGACCTATGCCTGGCAAGGGAAATCCGGAGCCTCATTCAGTTTTTATGGCGGGCCCGACGATGTGCGCCTGAACGATCTTCTCTACTTCCCGGGAGTGGCGGGAAGCGCACCGGCCTACGTGGGCGTTCGCAATCATGGATCGAAGTGGCTGGCAGGCGGCGGCGCCAGCTTGGGATGGCGTTCGACGCGCACTAGTGTAGTGCTCACCGGGCAACGGGCCGTTTCGGATGGCGGTGGTTTCCTCACCGCCGTGATGAATAACGCGGGAGGCTTCGATCTGCGCCAGAGCATGTCCCGGCACTGGGATTTCCTCCTGAGCGGCGTCGTGGCGTATTCCACCTCACTCTCACCGCTCTTCGGGAACGCCGCGATCGAGGACCAAACCGGCAGCGCGAAATTCGAACGGCAAATCTCTTCACGCCTGGTTGCCCAGGTGGGGTACACGGCCGGTCGCCAGCGCGAAACGGGAGCGATTCCCTTTCTGGTGGATATGAACCGGAATTACGTCAGCCTGGGGTTCTTCTACCGGCTGGGGCAAGTTCCCCTGGGGAGGCATTAGTGTCGATGACCAAAGACATCCGGAAATCCCAATTGAGTTGGCAGGATTGCGTCGCCGCCGTGGTTCGCCGCCGATGGTTCCTCCTGGTGCCTTTCTTTGCCATCGGCATATTGGGATTCTGTGTGGCCCGAACATGGCCGGTGCGCTATCGCTCCGAGGCCTTGATCCTGGTCGAGCAACAGCAAGTCTCCTCGCAATATGTGACTCCCAACGTGGTGACAAACATTGAGGACCGCTTGCAGAGCTTGATGGACCAGATTTTGAGCCGCAGCCGCTTGCAACACCTGATCGAGCAGTTTGACCTCTACCCGGATGCCCGCGGCAGCCTCGGCACCGACGACCTGATCGACATGATGCGCAAGGACATCAACGTGGAGCCCGTAAGAGCCTCGGCCCGCACCGGAGAACTGACCGCGTTCCGAATTTCCTATCTGGCTCCGACCAGGGAAACTGCCCAGCGCGTGGTGAAAGAGCTGACCTCGCTGTTCATTGACGAAAATGAGCGTGCCCGCAACCAGCAGTCTGTGGGCACCACCAACTTCCTTGCCAATCAGCTCGAAGATGCGCGGCAGCAACTGGCCGATGCGGAACAAAAACAGGACGCCTACAAAATGCAATACCTCGGCGAACTCCCCGAACAGGAGCAGAGCAATCTGCAAATTCTGAACAGCTTGCAGGCGCAGTTTAGCGCCGCGTCGGCCGAACTCGACCGGGTGGAGCAGGACAAAACCTATCTGGAATCGATGCAGGCGGAATACCAGTCCCTGGGCCCGGCGGCGAACCCTGCCACCGGAAATTCTCAGCCGGAATCTCTGCCGCAGTTGCGCGCCAAACTGGCCGAATTGCGGGCCCGGTACACCGACCAATATCCGGAAGTCATTCAAATCAAGGGTGAGATCGCCCGCCTGGAAAAGCTCCAGCAGCAAAAAAGCTCCGATTCATCAGCTTCGCAGACCGGCACATCCGCTGCGGACGCTACTCAGCCGAACCTTATTGAAGTCAACAGCCGATTGAAAGCCGTGAACGTCGACCTCCAGAATCGCCGGAAGGAACTCGACCGCTTGCGCGAGCGGATTCAAACTCTCCAAGCGCACCTGAACCTGACGCCCGTCCGCGCGGAGCAACTTGCGGAGGTGACCCGCAACTACCAGGACGCGAAGGAGCGCTACGAGTCACTTTTGCAGAGGGAGTCGCAATCTGAGTTGGCCACCAACCTCGAGAAGCGCCAGCAGGGACAGCAATTCCAAATCATCGATCCTGCCAGCCTGCCGGAGAGGCCGGTGGAGCCCAACCGCGCTCAAATCATCCTGGGTGGGTGGCTGTTGGGCCTGCTGGCAGGGTTCGCGCTGGTAGCTGTGAAGGAAGCCACCGATACGCGCCTCCAGGGAAAGCCCGACCTTGAGGCCGTCACGTCCTTGCCCATCCTGGTTTCAGTCCCGCTTCTTCAATCCCCATGGGACCAGGCCACCGTGAGGCGGCATCACCTGATTGAAGTTCTCACGGCGGCGGCGTTGATCATCATTTCTTTAGGTGTGGGGGCCTCTCTCTTTTTGGTGAATTAAACATGTATGCATCCTTTTTCAAATTGCAGCGAAGCCCCTTTGAGATCAGCCCCGATCCGCAGTTTTTCTTCCGCACGGACGCTCATAACGAAGCTCTGGCCGGTCTTTACTACGGCATTTGCGGGCACAAAGGATTCATGGTGATGACCGGTGAAGTCGGCACGGGCAAGACGCTGGTGGTCCGCTGCCTGCTGCAATTGCTGGATCAAAAGCAGCTCAACTACGCCTATATGTTTTGCACCCGGCTCTCGAGCGGAGAGTTTCTTCAGGAGGTGGCGAGTGATTTGGGAATCGCCGAGCCTCCCCGCAGCAAAAGCCAGCTTCTCCGGCAACTCCAGGCGTATTTGCTTCGGCGTGGGGAGAAAGGGTTGTACACGGCCCTGATTATCGATGAGGCCCAGCACCTGGAAACCGATGTTCTGGAGGAAATTCGCCTGCTCACAAACCTGGAAACGTCACGCGGAAAGCTCCTTCAGATCGTTCTGGTCGGCCAGCCGGAGTTGGACGCGACACTTGAGTCATACAACCTGCGGCAGCTCAAGCAACGCATCGCCATGCGATTTCAACTCCGGCCCCTTTCCGAGGTTCAGACCCAGTGTTATATCTGGGACCGGCTTCGGCAGGCAGGGTCCCACGACCCGATCTTTTCCCTCCTGGCGATCCATTCCGTCCACGTCCATTCCGGCGGCATTCCCCGCCTCATCAACATTCTCTGTGACAACGCCTTGATTTCGGCCTTCGCCGCCGGGACCACGGAGGTCACCGACGTCATGGTGGACGGGGTGGCTGCGGATTTGTGTCTGACGGAAAGAAATCACCCGCGAAAACCAGCCCCGCAGCCTGCCTCGGGAACTGCGGAGGTAACAGGCGGGGACCCATGGCCGGGAATTTCCGAGTACGACAAGGAAAAGACCCATTACAAGAGTGTAGCAACGGCAAATCCGTTGGGTGATCCCCCGGCTCTGCCGGGGAGGCAGTCGGAGTTTGACAGCTCCGGTAATCAGCAGATCGCAGGCTTTCGTCGTATCGAGAAAGACCCCTCACCCCAACTCCCCTCCCCCTCTTCCCTCTCCCTTGGGGAGAGGGAAGAGGGGCGAAGGGGTGATCGGGTGAGGGGTCCCTTGGCGGTGGCGGTCAGTCCGTCAGCTGACGGACAGCCGCCGAAAAGCCTCCGGCTTTGCCGGAGGATGATTACTTAGGCCCGAGTCAAAGCGAGGTTTGAAGTGAGTCGAATTTTTGAAGCGCTGCGCCGCGTCGAACAATTAAAGAGTCCTGCCGGAGAAGGTGCTTTCCCAGGCAAGTTTGGGGAAGGAACCGGTGCGCATAATCCGTTTCCGCCGGAAGTGGATGGCTTGGGCCATCTCGCGCGCGTCACCTGCCGGCCTCATCCCCAAGGTCATTTGCTGTGCCCCGGCGATAAAGACGTTGCGGCCGTCGAGCGGTTCAAACTCCTTCGCTATCGGCTCTGCGAAGTCCGCGGCCGGTGCGCGGTCAAGACCATACTCATCACCAGCTCTATTCCCAAAGAGGGCAAGAGCATGGTGGCCGCAAATTTAGCCATCACGCTGGCGCAGGCCTCCGATCGCGTCCTCCTGATCGATGCCGACCTGCGAAGACCCAGCCTTCATGTTCTGATGGGCTTGAGCCCAGCGGAGGGGCTTGCCGAGATTCTACAGGAGCGCGCTGAACTCATGGGCGCATGCCGGCGAATTGATCCCCTGGATATTTGCCTGCTCTCCGCCGGCCGTCCCCCCCGCAATCCCGTGGAACTGATTCAGGGTGAGCCGATGCGGGGTGTGGTCAAAAGGGCAGCATCAACGTTTGAATGGGTGGTGATCGACTCTCCGCCCATCCTGCCCCTCGCTGATGGGAGATTCCTTGCTTCCCTCTGCGACGCGGTGTTCCTGGTGGTCCGGGAGGGGCACACGCGGAGGGAAGAGCTTGAGGAAAGTTTGACGGCCCTGAAAAACGCACCCACCGCGGGAATCATCCTGAACTCCAGCCGATCCGCCAATCGGGACGCCTATTCTCAATACTACACCGCCATTCCCAGGGTGGAGGGACTGAAACACGCCTCTGCGCCTGCCCGGCAAATTCAAAAAGAAAGGGTATCAAAGGGTGGTCAAGTTTCTTAGCGCGTACATTCCGGCCCGTACGTTGTTTCTTGCGACGTTGGACATGATGCTGATCGTGGCCGGGCTCCTCACTGCCCTTG
>JASHTO010000164.1 GCA_030040515.1 Terriglobia bacterium | reverse complement strand
TTATCCGCTATCAACCACAAATCGCCAATTCCGGTAGTCTCTCAGTCTGAATTTTGTAGCGGCGGTCGATCGACTGCCGTAAGGGCTTGCCATGGCCCGCCGCCCGACCCGTCGCCTGAAGACGGCTTTCGGTCGCAGGGCGAAGGCTTTGGGTCACAGGGTGGCAAGCCCCTGCAATTCGATGCTTATAGAGCGCCGCTACAACCAAGTCGCGGCAAGGTAAGTTCTGCTTCTCCCTTCCCGCGCTTGCTGGCGATTATACGCCCGGAATTATGGTGACGGAATAAGATTGCCGCACATTCTTCCGCCCAGCCTCGCGGGTGGCGCAGACATCGCAATGAAGGTGTGAAAAAATCTAGAAAAAGAAAAACATCTCACGCAAAGACGCCAAGGCGCAAAGCAGCGCCAGGCAAACAAAGGATTTGTGCCTTGCGTAACTTTGCGCCTTTGCGTGAGATTGTTGATTTTCTTACGGCTTCAATTTATGTCTGCCACTGAGGGCCGTTGGCCCGCGCAACTCAATGAAAGCTGTGGGACTTTCGACCCTGCGTCAGGGCAAGACATCGCGGCTTGCGCCGTGGGCTACGTTATACCGGCCGCTTTGCGGGCTCAAATTGGTTTCCGCCTCTGTGTGAAGTGGGGTGTTCACTAACCGAAAACCGCAACCGGCAGGCACACTTCAGCGCACATAGACGACCTTAAGGCGCCACGGCCTAAATGCTGCGGTGGCTCCCATAAGGACCAACCCTTCGCGCTCTCGCTGTCACGTCCCCTACGCAGTCTAACTGATCAAGACATCTGTGAGTTTGACTTGGAGGTACGGTTCATTGCCAGTTCCGCCAACCGTTCCATCGAGTTGCTGGTCGGAGAGCGCCCCATCTGTGGCGTGTTCAAAGGTTAACTTGGTGATCGTCTTCCCGGTTGCCGCGAGAATCTGCTTCTGCTGCTCGTCAGTCAATATGAGCGTGAACTTGTTACCTTCCATTTTTCTGCCTCCTGTCCCTGGATGGGAAAGATGTAATGCCGTGCAAATGTGAAGAACGCGCGCGCTCGTCTGCTAGCGATGTTCCCCCAGTGATCGAAAGCGGGTTGAACGTGACTTTCCCAGCATCGGCTCCTGGCGATTGGCTTCCGATGTTGAAGGTTTGCTCGCTGTCAAACGAGAAGTCAGAAACTTCGCCGGGCTTTGCCGCAACGGGGTGGGCTGCGCTCTCAATCTTCTGATCAAGGGGCTTATCCTTTGCTTCGGCCGTTTTTGTCTCCTTTTCAGATCCCTCCCGGCGCGCATGCAAGGCAAGGGAGAGATTGTGAACGATGCCAAGGGTTACATCTGTTTTTGCCCGTCAATGTGATAATCGGAATCGGCGGGGAAATTCGGACAGGTGGCAGGAAATATTTTTCGGCGTGCCGGCCAAGACGCCTGCCTTCGGGAAATGAAGGTGCATCCGGGGATGTTAATGGAAGCAAAGAAGGTCGGAAGTTGAAACTGGAAATATGAAACTGGAGTCTGGACCTGCCCGGCAGGCGATTCTACAAAACGGGACCGCAAAAGAAAATCGCTTATTATAGGAATATCCCGAGAAGTTATTGAAAACAAGCAGCCGTGGAGTCGGGAATTGAGCGGAGCCGCAACCGAAGCCAGATTCCCGTGCGAAGGCCCGACCTCATGATAAAATCCGCTCCATGAGTTTGCGCGACCGCATGCGAAGCCTGTTCCGGCTGTTTCTCCTCTTCACGGTGTTGGTCGCTGTGGGCTTGCTGAGCGCCATCACCACCATCCGCCTCACCATTCATGGCCGCCAGGAGAACATGCCGAAGCTGGTGGGAGTTTCGCTGGAATCCGCGCAACGGACAACAGCGAGCTTGGGCCTTGAGCTCAAGGTCGAAGACAAGATATACAGCACGCAGTATCCGGTGAATGCGATTGCGCAGCAGATGCCCCCGCCCGGCACACCCTTGAAGATGGGCCAGCATGTGCATGTGCTCGTCAGCCTGGGACCGCCGCAATTGACCGTACCCAACCTGCTGGGAGACAGCATGCGCGCCGCCCGAATCACCGTCATTCAGCGTGGCCTGACCGTTGGAGACGTTGCCGTCCTCCCCTGGCCGGGCGATGCGGACCAGGTTGTCGCGCAGGATCCCGCTCCTGCTACCACTGAGGTGCGCACCCCGACGGTGAATTTGCTGATTTCCGCCGGTCAGGAGCCTCCTGCTTTTCTCTGTCCCAAATTCATCGGACAACCCATCGCCAATGTTCGCCCGGTGCTGGAGAAGAACGGTTTCAAAATCGGTGATGTCACCCCGGTCGCGGTCAACGATAGTCCCCAGGGAATTATCCTCATGCAATCTCCATCGGCGGGAAGCAAAATCGGCCAGGACGCAGTCTTCACTTTCCAAATCACGCAGTAACCCTGAAGTGGACCGCCGGATTAATGTGAGAGAGCCTGGGCTAAATCCGTGCTCAGGGTGGAGGGGCACCAGTATTTTTCCGTGTACTCGATCACAAGCTCTGTGCCTTCGGAATGAGTTACGTATGGGCGATCCTTTGGGTTGTACATGGAGTCGGTAAGGTCGCGCACCAGAATGCAGTGAATCCCCCAGTTGGTCATCTGTTTGATCGCGAAGGGTCGATTCAGGACGCAAAAGTTGGCGTGAACGCCCATGACCAGCAGGTATTTGATTCCCCGCTGGGCGAGGAGGCTGTAAATTTCCTTCCCGTCCGCCGAAATGAGATCACTTCCCGTGATGGTAATGGCGGGATTCTCGCGCGACCATGCCTGATGGAATTTCTCACCCGTGTCGCACCCGCCGTCCGAATCGTCAATCGGCAAGGGTGGGTCCGGCAAATTCAAGCTTGCGGGCGGGCTTGCCGGGGGAATTTGCAGCATGCGGATTCTCTGCGGATAGCGGCTGTAGAAGCCCACCACGTCGGAGGGAGCATGGATAATCTGAATTCCTCCGGCCCTGGCCTGGTCAATGATGGGAGCCATCTTTCGCGCCAGTACATTCACGCGTGCCGCAGCTCCCGAACACCAATGGTTGTTCCACATATCGCAGATCACAATGGCCGCGGAATGGACCGGTATCTGCTCCTCGAAGTTGAGCTCGCGCCAGACGCCGCTTCCCTTAAAGGGCTCAATCCGAGTACGCAATTTGAGAGTCAGAATTTTTCCGTTTGCGGAATCGGGGTCGCTCGGAGCAGATGCCGCTCCCCAACGTCCCGTTGCCGGAATCGCGGCCATCAAGATCAAAACTGCAAGCGCGGCGTTTCTTCGCCTCAAGCTGCTCCCTCCTCGGGACACAGCAACCCAACTGCATCCTTCAGATTAGGTTAAAGTGGGTGAAATGCAACTGAATATGTTTACCAGCAGATTCGCGAGCGCCGGGCGGGGCAGGTTGGTTGTCGCGCCGGCCTGTGCTAGATTATGGGGAGTTGACCTCGTCGTAATCCCATCGGCATCCCGCACGGAAGAGAAGAGCCGGAGGGGCATCGACATGCAAGTTGGAATTTCCCCGATGCGACACCCGTTTTTCGCGGGAGGGCGGCGAGGTGAAAGCCGGGGCGAAGAGGATTGCGCATGGCAAGCGCCTGCCCACGCTGTGGGGCCACAAAAACCGAATCGGTCCATCATGGATTCGTTTACGACACTTTCAGCATGTTGGGCTACCGCTTGCGCCGCTGCTCCTCCTGCAATCGCTGGCGGGTCTTCAAACGCAGTGAGTCGACGGGACGCCGCGTGGATGAGATGACGGTGGAAGAACTTCGCGAAAAGTTCAATCAAGAGATCGCGAAAACTTTAAAGAAGCCTCCGGAGGGTGTGGAGACTTCCGCCGAAAAAATGACTCAAGAATCCCAGGACAAAGCCGTGCCCGTTGAAAGCTCAAGAAAGCCGGCGCCCCGCCATTCGGAACCAGACGACGAGGTTGACGATTATCGCCTTTGCCCCAGGTGTGGAAGTTCGAATTATCACCGCTCACGCCGGCGCTGGTATGAGAAATTGGTGAAACGCCGCAGAATGGCTCGTTGCATGAGGTGCAACTTTCGCTTCCCCTATCCTCGCTAGGCCGGGCCGCCATTATGCCTGTTTCGCTTTTCGTGATTGGCAAATCCTGCGGCTAGGCAAAACCCTGCAAAGCATGATAAATCTCTCCCGATGACCGTTGCCCCCGTAACGCGTCGCATTGCGCAAGCTTCCGGCATTGTCATGGCAAGCGTATTGGCCAGCCGTGTTCTCGGTTTCCTGCGCGATTGGACGGTTGCCCACCAGATCGGTTCTAATGCCATTACCGACGCTTATTATTCCGCCTTTACCTTGCCCGACTTTCTGAATTACCTCGTGGCCGGGGGTTCGCTGAGCATTACCTTCATCCCGGTATTCACCAAATTCGCGGCGGAAAAACGCGAGAATGAAGGCTGGCACGTTTTTTCCACGGTAGTGACTTCCTTGGGGGTGCTGCTTGCGGTTTTTGTAGTGCTGGGGGAAATCTTTGCGCCGCAATTGGTGGAACTGATCTCCCCCGGATTCGACCCCGCAGAGAAAGCGCGCGTGATTTTCCTGACGCGCTTGATGATGCCCGCGCAATTTTGCTTTTGTCTGGGAGGCATCTTGAGCGCCGTCCAATATGCCAAGGGTCAATTCGTCGTGCCCTCGCTGGCTCCGGTGATCTACAACCTGGGCATCATCCTCGGCGGCTTGTTGCTCTCTCCCCGCATCGGCATCACCGGATTTGCTGTGGGCGTCCTCGCCGGTTCCCTGGTCGGAAATTTCCTGCTTCAAATTTATGGTGCAAGGCGCGTGGGCGGGCAGTTCTCGCCGAATCTGGATTTTCGGCATCCCGGGTTCTGGCTTTTCGTGAAGCTCAGCATCCCCATCATGTTGGCACTCTCCTTGGTGTTCACGGACGATTGGATTATGCGCTGGTTTGGATCCTATCTGGTCCACGGATCGATCTCCTGGCTGAGTTACGCCAAGACGTTAATGAGAGTTCCTCTCGGCGCGGTCGGGCAGGCCGTGGGCGTCGCTTCTTTTCCGTTTCTCGCGCAGCTCTATTCGGAGGGCAAGCTGGAGGAATTGAACCGCACCCTGAACTCGACTTTGCGGGGGCTCATTCTGCTGCTGATGCCCATCTCGGCGCTCACCATCGCGCAGGCCGAGCCGGTTGCTTATCTCGTCTATTCCACCCACACGCGCCTGAAGGCCATGGATGTTCATGCCATTGGGGTGGCCCTGGCCGCATACTCTCTGGGAATGTTTGCCTGGGGCGCGCAGAACATCCTGGCCCGCGGTTTCTACGCCGCACGCGATACGCTGACGCCGGCGATTGTGGGTACCGCACTTACTTTTCTGAACCTGCCGGTTTATTGGTGGCTGGTGCATCGGTTGCAATACCTGGGTCTGGCTCTGGCAAGTTCCATCGGAATCGTTGTTTACACGATCGTGCTCTTTGGCCTGCTCAATAACCGCACGAAAAATCCGGAATCCGCCGGCATGGTCTGGTTCTTCGTCAAGATCACCGCCGCATCGGCGATTGCCGCAGGCATTTGCTTCAAGCTGGTTACTGTGTTGCATTCGAGAATCGGATGGCAAACAACGGTTCACGCGTTGGTGGTGCTGGTGCTGGCAAGCGCGGCGGGTTTTGCCGTGACCGGTATCCTCGCGAAGCTCTTCCGGGTGCGGGAGGTGGACGTTTTCGTTTCCAGGCTGAGCTCCAGGCTGTTCGCACGATCGTAGCCCTTCCGCTGCTGGAAATTTCATGCTGTCACCAGCATGCCTTCCTTTGTACTACTATTTCCCAAAGTCTTCGCACGCCGCGCAGGTTTTGTGGCATGGGCTTCCAGCCCATGCGCACGGCCTGGAAGGCCGCGCCACGTTTGGGTTGCGACTCTGCCGCGCTGTGGATGTCCACGAATAACCGCGAACGAATGGCGGACTACTTTCCCACACAAAAGGTTTTGAAGATGATGTCCAAAACGTCGTCGGCGTAGGTCGCGCCGGTGATGAGGTCGAGGGGACGGAGCGCATCGTAGAGGTCGAGCAGAAGCATTTCGTGGTGCACGTGCTCGCCGGCTGCGCGGCGAGCCTGGGCGAGGCCTTCGAGAGATGCCTTGAGGAGTTGCTGCTGGCGGAGGTTGGTGATGAATTCCCCCTCCACCCCAAGACCGCGCGACGGCGC
>JASHTO010000163.1 GCA_030040515.1 Terriglobia bacterium | reverse complement strand
GCGATGCGAGTTGACCGTGGCTACCCCGGCGTGCCGCACAATGAAGCGCGTTATTTTGTGGGGCCAACTTAGGTATGTGGCGACCCCACGGGGTCCGGCGGTGCTGCCGCCACAGCCCTCCTGCGGACTTCATACTTGGCAAGGCTGCCCTTGGCCAGGGCCGCATCCATGGCGTCGACGACAAGAGGATCGTATTTAGTGCCGGCGTGCTTGCGGAGCGTCGACAGCGCTTCCGGAAATTCTCTGCCAGCCTGATAAGGGCGGTCGGTGGTGATAGCGTCAAAAGTGTCGGCCACGGAAATGATGCGCACCATCAAGGGTAATTCATCGCCTTCGATGCCGTCGGGATAGCCCTTCCCGTTCAGCGCCTCATGGTGCCAGCGAATCCCCGGCAGCATCTCCGAGAGTTGCTTGACCTGCCGTACGATTTCATATCCCATCACCGTGTGCCGCTTCATGATTTCAAACTCTTCGTTGGTCAACACGCCGGGCTTCTTGAGAACGCGATCCTCAATGCCAATCTTTCCCACGTCATGCAGGGTTGCCGAAATTCGAATTTTGTCGATTTCATCATCGGGCAGGCCCAGTTCGCGGGCCAGAATAACCGAGTATTGCGACACGCGGCCGGAATGGCCTTTCGTGTATGGATCCTTCGCGTCGACCGCGGCGGCGATCATTTCGATGGAATCGATAAACAGCTTGCGGTTTTCCTCGGAAGCCGCCTGTAAATCGCCAATGTAATGTTGGATGTCATCGGCCATCTGATTGAAGGTGGCGGCGAGCTCGCCAATTTCGGTATTGCTCTTGATTTCCGCGCGATGGCTGAAGTCGCGTTGGGCGATGGAGCGGGCTGTCCGGGTTAGCAGATCGATGGGGTGAGTAATCGTTGTGGCGGCGAGGAGGCCTACCAGCACACTGAGCAGCACGAGGGCAAGCCCTATTTGGTAAGTCTGACGGCGCATTTCGGTGACCGTGGCGTAGGCGTCACTGGTTTTGCGCTGCACGATCACGCACCATCCCAGCTTTTGTGTGGGAGAATAGGTTCCGAGCATCTGGACCATCTGGTTGCCCCTTTGCAGGAAGAAGGATGAGGTTCCCGCGACGGGGGCATTTGCGCCGAGAAATTCCTGGACGATGGGGATGGCCGCCATATCCGTGCCCGCAACTTTGTCCGGATCGTATGAAGTGACCAGCCGGCCCCCGTTATCAATCACATATGCTTCCAGGCCAGAGCGCTGATTGGCATCCCGCAGTTCGTTCGTGATCTCCCTCAGCGTCACGACGAGGGCAACCATTCCCAGGAATTGGTCCTTGGGATGAATCGGCTCCGCCATCACCATCACCACGTCGTTCCCACCTGAGGTCAATACCGTAATGGGATTGCTCCGGTATCCCTGGCCCTGTTGCGCTGCGGTGAAGGCGGCCGCGAGTGACTTGCCGAGAAACGGATCGCTCTGGCCATTGAAGTTTGGAGCTTCGGACTGGACGAATCGGGCCTGATCATTCAACACGGCGGCGCTGAGAACGGTTTGCCGGTCCGCCACGAAGCGCCCGAGGGCCAGTTGCAGTCCGGGATCGGTGGGAATCTTTGCGGCGGGAATCTGAATGACCAGCGGCACAACCGTGTCCGAAAGTTCTTTCAACTGTTGATTCAGATTCTCCATGTAAAGCGAGATCACATGGGAAAGCGATACCGAAGTGATAGTCTGAAGACTGCTTTCCTGCGTTTCCAGCCGGTCGCGGTTCAGGGACATCATCCTGTCGCCATAGAACCACACGGGGACAACGGTGCTCCCCAATAGGATGAGCAGGATGACATATAGAATCCGGACGCGTGCTTGCCTGTGTTTCATCAGCGGGCCTGTCCGCAATCTTAGGCAATTGCAGATTTGAAATCAATAGGGTGTGGACAACGCCGGCGGTGATGCACTACCAACCGGCGGGTAGCGTCTCAGAATTCTGTAGCGGCGGTCTATCGACCGCCGTCGGGGCTTGTCCGTCAGCCGACGGACAAGCCCCGACCCTTCGGCGCTCATAGAGCGCGCTACAGCGAATTGCGGCACGCAAGCTTGGACGGGGCCGAGTCCCAAATTCAAACAGAGACACCAACCGGGAAGCCCATTCCCTCGAAGAGCGTGCGAAATGGTATAATCAGAATTCAGTTGTTTTCAAGGCAGACTGGACAGAGGGAAAACAGTGATCGCTCGGCGAACCCGCCCGCTTCGAAACCACGACGAATAAAGAGGCGGCCCGTGGCCATGAGGAGGCTTGGAATGTACCCAGAAGAATTCGTTCAGCCCATGCGCGAGGAACTCACGCGAATTGGGTTCAAGGAAATGCGCACACCGGCCGAAGTGGATGCCTTACTGAAGGAGTCCACAGGCAGTGTGCTGGTGGTGGTGAATTCCATCTGCGGCTGCGCGGCCGGACGGGCTCGGCCCGCTGTCGCCATGGCGCTCGAAAACAAAGCACGCCCCGAAGTTCTGACGACGGTTTTCGCCGGCCAGGATAGCGACGCCACGGCGCAAGCCCGCAGCTACTTCACCGGTTATCCGCCTTCGTCCCCTTCCGTTGCGCTGCTTCGCGACGGCAAATTGGTTTTCATGCTGGAGCGGAAGGAAATCGAAGGGCGCGACCCTTACGCTATCGCCGAAGACCTGACCAAGGCCTTCGATCGCTTCTGCGCTCCTGCCGGCGTCGCCCAGGCGAAATAGCGTTGCTTCGTGAAGCGGCAAATCCATGCAGGCGGACCGATTCTATCGACTTCTGGCCCTCAACCGGCTGGTCGGCAGCCACCGCATTAAATTCGCCGGCCTGCTGGGGCTGTACTGGCTCCGGCGCCGTCACCTCTGGTTGCGGTTTGATCCGGTGATGTCGTGCAACCTCCGCTGCCAGATGTGTTATTTCAGCGATCCCAATTTTGCCCAACAGAATACCGGCCGTTTCAACGCCGCAGACATCCAGCGCATCGCGGAAGTGTTTTTTCCCTGGGCAGTTCAACTCTATATCGGCTGTGGGACGGAGCCCACAACTTACAAGGGATTTGTTGACATCGTCGCGCTGGGCAGGAAGTACAAGGTGCCCATGGTGGGCCTGGTCAGCAACGGCCAGTTGCTGACAGCGGATCACCTGGAAAAGTTGGTCGACCTTGGGCTGGACGAGCTCACTCTCTCTACGCATGGGGTCTTGCGCGAAACCTATGAGCGCATGATGCGCCGGGCCTCATTTGATCAATTCCTGGCAGTTCTTGACCAACTGGAAATCATCAAGAGACGCCGGGGGGCGATGTGGCCGCAGTTGCGGCTGAATTACACGGTCAATGGGGATAACCTCGAAGAGCTTGCCGGCTTCTTTGAGGTCTACGGAAATTACTCGATCCACACTTTGCAAATTCGCCCCATCGTCGACCTGGGAAATACCGAATACACGGATAAAGACCTGATGCCGCACATTGCAAGGTATAACCAGATTCTGGCTGGGATCGAGCGGGCATGCCACGAGAAAGGAATTCGCCTTCTCGCCAACTTTGAGGACATCACCTATGAGAAAACGACCATGCGCGCCGCGCTGGCCCCCGAGGTGGCCGTCTATCTCAGTCCTCAAGACATTTCCAAGCCCGGGTTCGATTGGCGGACCGAGACCTACCTGGGCTACTGCCGCAGGACGAACTGGCCCCGATCGCTTTTGAGGAAGGTTTTTACCAGCGCCGATCAGCTTGCCGCTCCCTCAACTTACCTCTCCTATAATGTGATTGAACCTTGAGTCGTATCATTTCTCCGGCAGAATAGCTGAAATCAACGAACCCTTCATTGACCGCGCGCGTTTCTCATCCGTTGGGAGATCCCCCGGCTTTGCCGGGGTGGCAATCGGGGTTTGACAGGTCCAGGAATCAGCAAGTCGTGGGCTTTAATCGTTTCGAACGGACCCCTCCCCCCAACTCCCCTCCCCCTCTTCCCTCTCCCCAGGGGAGAGGGAAGAGGGGAGAAGGGGTGATCGGGTGAGGGGTTTCTTTCTGGGGGTGGCGGTCAGGCCCCTGTGAGGGGCCAGCCACCGCAAAGCCTCCAGCTTCGCCGGAGGATGATTACTCCCCCTCCCGATATGCCGGGTTGACTGCCCAGCGATTGTGATAGCATCAACTGAGCGAATGACTTCCAAGGAGCGTGCAATGAACCTCGAGGGAAAACATATTGCAATTCTCGCTGCGGACTTGTACCAGGAATTGGAAGTGTGGTACCCGCTTCTACGATTTCGTGAAGAGGGAGCGGAAACCGTCGTCGTGGCGGCGGAAGCAGGAAAGACGTATTCCAGCAAAAAGGGATATCCGGTGGTGGCGGATCGGTCAATCGCCGAGGTAAACGCCGCGGATTTTGACGCGGTGGTGATTCCCGGCGGTTGGGCGCCTGACACACTGCGTCAGGACGAGCGCATCTTGAAATTTGTGCGGGAAATCGATATGGCGGGCAAAATCGTCGCCGCCATTTGCCACGCCGGTTGGGTATTGTGCTCCGCTGATATCCTGCGCGGGCGCAAAGTCACCTGCTTTAAAGCCATCAAGGACGATATGGTCCATGCCGGGGGGCATTACGTGGACGAAGAAGTGGTGGTCGACGGAAATCTGATAACTTCGCGGGTGCCCACGGACTTGCCGGCGTTTTGCCGGGAGGTGGCAAAAGCGCTCCAGACGCGCGCGGTCGCCCGCCACGCGGCCAAAGGATCGGCCTGATCGGATAGTCGAGCCAAGGCAGCGAGTGCAATCTTAACCGTCCTGTCATCTGTGGGAAACCTGCGTCGGCGAGAACGAATTGCTTTTTTCTTGACAGGAGACTTGCCCCGCTGCTATACGAATTGCAGTGGCATTTCAACAAGGAAAATTTGCTGAAATGCCGTGGAAAAAGTTTGAACCTCGTTAGGCGAGGTTACCACGCAAACATAAGCCACTGCCCGGAAACTCGGAGACGGGCCAACGGGTGGAGCAGGCATGGTCGGCTTAAGGCCTTGCCTAAGGTGGCTGTTCCGGAATTTGGGACACTACGTTGTGTGGAGCCAAAGCTCTCACCAGGAGGTTTAAGTCGCCGGGCCGGTTGGGCTCGGCGGGCAAGAATCGCCCCTGCGGAGTCCTAGCTCCGAGGGGCGTTTTAATTTTTATCTGAATTTAACGGCCATGGCCAAACGAGCACCGGAATTCCCGACATCCCTGATGGCGCGACGATTCTCGCGCCGGCGCACAGGCTTCTTCAGCTTCGCGAGGCCGCAAAGCCTCCCACACCGGACGGGGAAGATGGCGATGCTGATTATTCTGCTTGTCATTGCGCCACTGTCAATGCACGGGCAGGATGTTCCTCCGGTGGGTCCGGTCCAGAATTGGAATTGGCACCTCCAATCCACCGTAATCGCCCAGGGCTATCCGGGATTTTCGGCCCAATATACCGGCGCGAACAGCCTTACCCCCGCCGCACAGATCAAGGACACGGTATCCTTTGACGCCATGGGCGGAGTACGTTTGTGGAGTGGAGGAGAGTTTTTCGGTGACGTAGTCGTCTGGCAGGGATACGGGCTTAGTAATACGTTGGGGGCGGCAGGATTCCCGAATGGCGAGGCATTTCGAGTCGGCGTGACATTCCCCGACGCTTACCCCTGCCGCGCATACCTTCGCCAAACCATCGGCTTCGGGGGAGAAAAAGAGGAATCCGAAGATGCGCCTGACGACTTGCGCGGCTCAAAGGATGTCCGCAGGCTTACATTGACCATTGGCCATCTCAGTGCCAAAGATATTTTTGATAACAACGCCTACGCGGACGACTCCCGCTCGCAGTTTATGAACTGGTCGCTGGTGGCGAACACGGCCTGGGACTATCCGGCGGACATTCTGGGATTTACGGAAGGAGTGGTCGCCGAACTGAACAGCCATGATTGGACCGAGCGGGTGGGGATTTTCCAAGTGTCAAAATTTGCCAACGGGATGCGTATGGACTGGGACCTTGCCAAAGCCTGGTCGTCGGTGATGGAGATCGAGCGACGCTATTCACCTCGCGGACATCCTGGAACTATCCGGCTGCTCGCCTATGACACGCGCGCTCATATGGGAAACTATCAGGAGACTATTAATAACCCAAGTTTGGATGAGGATATCTTCCTCACTGCGGCATACAGGTATAAATACGGATGGGGGATCAATATGGACCAGGAAATTCACAAGGATCTCGGCGCATTCATGCGCCTGGGCTGGAGCGATGGCAAGAATCAGACGTATGAGTTTACGGACGTGGATCGAACTGCGACGGCGGGCGTGAGCGTGAAGGGAACCCGCTGGCGCCGGCCGGACGATGTGGTCGGCCTCGCCCAGGTGGTGAACGGCATCAGCGCGGTCCACAAGGAATACCTTGCCGCGGGGGGGTTGGGAATCACCGTAGGTGATGGTGAACTCGATTACCGCAC
>JASHTO010000162.1 GCA_030040515.1 Terriglobia bacterium | reverse complement strand
GGAATTCGACATTATGAACTGCCCCGGATGGTCCTCCAGCGGGGGCCCGTGGATCACTCCCGAATACTCGATGAAGCAGTTCACCTGGAGCGAATCGCTGATTCCCGGCGGGCACCCGGTGGTCGCTTCACTTCCGCAACCTCTCACCAAGCTGGGATATTATCGCGATGCAATTGTGCTGGCGTTTCCGGCGCTGGCGGGTGAACGCCGGCCGTGGCAGCAGACGCTGCGAGCTGTGCGCACCAATTCCGGTCCGGTGGACTCTTCGGCTTTGATTGGGGTCAACCAGCCGGGCGGCATAGAAATTCATCCGCCCGCACCGGGCGAAACGGCCTATCTGGAACTGGAATTCTCGGAACCCTTTGAAGCGCGCTCACTCACGTTTTTCAGCGAAACGCCTGAGGGGGCCTATCGCCTGGCCCACGGCCCTGGAAACAACCGCCTGGAAGTTTCCGACGATGGTAACGAATTCCGAAAAGTTTGCGACGTTGATTGGGGCGGAAGCGGTCCCGAATCCGTAGAGTACCCCGGTTCGGCCACCTTCCCTGCCGTGCAGGCGAAGTTCTATCGCCTCATCCTCGTTCAGGCCCAGAAAATCAGGAACGTCCGCCTGAGTGGCGCCGCGCGAATTCCCGATTGGACGCGCTGGGCCAACTTCACGCGCACTCTGGGATTCCCGGCGCAGGCCGCAGAGCCCATCGCAGGGTCGATTATCGATCCTTCCAAAGTGGTCGACCTTTCACAATACCTCGATTCCAGCGGCCATTTGACCTGGGACGCGCCGGAAGGAACTTGGACGGTCCTGCGCATCGGCGAAACCACCACTGGCGTCAAGAACCACCCCGCCCCAGACGGCGGTTGGGGCCTCGAGTGCGATAAATTCAGTCGCGAGGCGTACGACTTTCATTTCGATCACTTCTTCGCCGGACTGTTGCAATCGCTCGGCCCGCTCGCGGCACGCGGACTGGCCGGCGGGCTCATCGACAGCTACGAAACCGGCATGCAGAACTGGACCAGGGAATTTCCGCAGGAATTCGCCAAGCGCCGCGGCTATGATCTGCGCAAATATCTCCCTGCCATGACCGGCCGCGTTGTTGAGAGCACGGAAGTCTCCGAGCGCTTTCTGTGGGACATCCGCCGCACCTGCGCGGATCTGATGGGCGACTACTATTACGGCCGCTTTGCCGAGCGCTGCCACCAGAACAAAATGAAGGCCTACGCCGAGCCTTACAGCGGCGGCCCGTTTGAAGAGCTTCAGTCCGGCTCGCACCTGGACGTGCCCATGGGTGAGTTCTGGGTGGGCCAGGGCAACAACAATTACAGCGTGAAGCTGAACGGCTGCATCGGGCACGTGTTTGGCAAGCCCGTCGTGGGCGCCGAATCTTTCACGGGCGACCAGCGCTTCGCCATGTGGCAGAACTATCCCTACCAGATGAAAGGTCAGGGCGATCTGATGTACACACAGGGGCTGAACGAATACATCTTCCACCGCAACGCCATGCAGCCCAACCCGAGTGCCATTCCCGGCATGACCATGGGGCCGTGGGGCTGGGAGAACGATCGGACGAATTCGCTCTACAGCGAGTTGGCGGGTTGGTACCAGTATGCCGCGCGAACGCAGAATATGCTGCGCCAGGGCACTCTGGTGGCGGACCTGATTTACTACGCGGGGATAGAGGTTCCTGTGAATACGCCGGTTTATCCCGACGAACTGAACCCGACGCCTCCGGAAGGATACTACTACGATGTCGCCAATGAAGAGGCGATTCTCAACCGGATGAAGGCTGTGAACGGCCGCATCGTTATGCCCGACGGCTTGAGCTATCGAGTCCTCATTCTTCCCGAAGACAAGCGCCTGGGTATCGACGTGCTGCGCAAAGTGCGCGACATGGTGAAAGAGGGAGTGGCGCTGGTCGGGCCCAAGCCGCAGGTTAATCCCGGCCTTACCGGATATCCCACCAGTGATGACGAACTGCACCAGATCGTCGACGAAGTTTGGGGTAAACTTGACGGCACGGAAATCACAGAATGGACATACGGCAAAGGCCACGTGTTTTGGGGATTGCCGTTGGCGACCGTGCTGGATAAGTTGGGCATTAAGCCCGATTGTGATGTCACTTCCCGTTCGGGTGACGCTCCCATCAATTTTATCCATCGCACCGTGGGCGGCGCGGAAGTGTATTTCGTCGCAAACCGCCGCCGACGTGTGGAGGAGTTGGTCATCACGTTCCGTGTGAAGGGGAAGCAGCCGGAATTGTGGAACCCGGAGACCGGCGAGATCACGCCGATCAACATTTTCGATCAGACGGAGGCAGGTACGAGTGTGCCGCTGCAATTGAGTCCTTCGGAGGCGGTCTTTGTCGTGTTCCGATCCCCTTCCCCGGCGCGGCATCTCAGGTCCGTTGCGAAAAATGGAACAACGTTTGCCACCACCGAACCCTTCCCGGTTTTTCAATCAGGGCGCCAGCGCGACGTGACCAACGATTTCACCATCAGCGTTTGGATTAAACCCGACCTTGAGGGAATTGTCCCGCCGGTCGGATACAGCAATGACGCTGCGCCGATTCGCAGCTTTGTCATCTCCCCTCCCGATGGCGAGACGCTGTACGGCGAAGGTCACGTTTCCGCCGGATTCACGGCGGGCCGCAACGGCATCGCGGTGTTCGAGCGCGGGCACATGGACTGGCATGCCGTGCTCACCACGCCCATGCCAATTGCCGGCTGGGTGCACGTGGCGCTGGTCTACAAGTCGGGCGCGCCGTCGCTTTATGTGAATGGCCAACCCGCGGGCCAGAGCGAAGCGTCGGGCAAGATCGTTCATCCCGGCGTCAACGACGCGCGCGAGCGCGATGGCGCCGAGTATTTCGACGGCGACATGAGCGACCCCGAGCTCATCAAAGAAGCACTCGACGAGGATCGCATCCGGCAACTGGCGGGATCTGGCGTCCCTGCGCCCATCGCGCCGCCGGAGGTCGAGTGGGTGGGCGCCGCCGGCTCCGAGCTGCAGCTTTGGCAGAACGGCAGTTACATATTGCAAACCGCCGCCGGACAATCGAACCTGGATATCTCGGATATTGCCGAGCCAGCCGTGCTTTCCGGGTCGTGGCAGGTCAGCTTTCCGCCTAATCTCGGCGCGCCGCCCTCGGTAACACTCGACGAGTTGATCTCCCTGCACCAGCACTCGGACCCTGGTGTGAAATACTTTTCGGGGACGGCGACCTACAGCAAACAGTTCACGCCTCCGGCCGGCGCAGCGTCGGCTGACCGCCGGTTGTATTTGGACCTGGGTTGGGTGCACGCCATCGCGCGGGTTCGCGTAAACGGCCACGATCTGGGATTGCTCTGGAAGCCGCCTTTCCGTGTCGACATCACCAATGCCGTCAAGCCGGGCGAGAACAAGCTGGAAGTCCTGGTCACCAATCAACTGGTCAATCGCCAGATTGGTGATGAACAACTCCCCGCCGAAAATGAGTACGACCGCGGCGGCGCCATCAAAGTCATTCCCGAGTGGTTTACGCAAGGCAAACCCAAACCGCCCGGTGGACGAATCACTTTCGCAACCTGGAAGCACTTTGATAAGGATTCGCCACTCCTGGTCGCGGGTCTCGTGGGCCCCGTCCGCCTGCGCACCGCAGTTCGGCATCGCATCGGCACCTAGAGCGTTACTCAGCCCCGTTCGGACCGTATTTGTGCGATACTTCGCTGGTTGAGCGGTTCGAAAGAGCCATGCATGAGCATTGATCCAAATTGGATACCGATGAAGTGGCCGTATGGCCCGCTCGACCTGTCGCAGCGCGGCAATTCCGCGATTCCCGAAGTGAAGGAGACCCTCGGCGCGTGGACACGGCCTGCTGCTCTTGATTTGCTCAAGGGCACGCCCGTCAACTGCCTGGTTGTAGAGTGGGCGGCGGGCAGTTCCGATGATTCCGGTCAGCAGCAGGCGCTGAAGCCGCTGATTGAAGCCGGAAGGCGAATGGGAATCAGCTTTGTCGGAAAGATTGCATCGGGGGCCGCCCCAAGTTCAAGTGCTGAATCCGCGCGCGCGGCAGGAATTTCAGCCCTAATCCTGGACCAACCTCCCAAGATCTCGCTCAACCTTCCGGTAATTCGGCAATTCGCGCGCGATGAGGTGGCCTGGGAAGCCGCGACACCCATCTTCAGCACGACGGGGCATGAATGGCCGGGGCTCAAGCTCGACACGATGCGCGGAGACACGGCCGTTGCCGGCCCAACCGGCGTTCCCTGGGTAAACTCCAACGCTTGGTTTTCCCTGCTGGCGGGCAAGCTGGCTCCCGGAAAAATCCGCTGGCTGGATTTTGACCCTCCCGACGACCCCAAGCACCTTGCCACATATTCGATGGCGGTTGCCGACAGCGAAGCGTATGGCAGCCGATGGATCATTTCCCTCACTGACGAATTTCGCAGCGCGCTATTGAAAGCGAATCCGCAGGCCGTTGCGTCGTGGAGCGAGACGTGTAAGACGCTCGCATTCTTCGCAAGCCACCGCGAATGGCAGAGCTTCCAATCGGAGGGTATCCTTGCGGTGATTTCCGATTTCCGCGGCGACCATGCCTTCATGAGCAATGAAGTCCTGAACCTGCTCAATCGCAATCGCGAGCAATTCCAGATTATCGAAAGGTCCGAAGCGCTCTTAAAAGCCTTCACGGGCTTGAAGGCGATCCTCTGGCTTGACGACGCTGCCCCCGCCGATGCGCAGCTTGAGGGCCTGATGGCCTTTGTCAATCAGGGAGGGTTGCTGATCGCGCCCGCCTACTGGGGCCCGTCCGGAGTTACCCCGAAAATTCGCGCCCCTGCCATTGATTATAAAATGTATAATGAGGGGAAGGGACAAATCGCTGTCCCCGTGGAAGGGTTTGTGAATCCATACCAGGTAGCCATCGACGTGCATCTGCTGGTGAGCCGGCGCAACGATCTGGTGCGCCTCTTCAACCCTGCCACCACCAACTGCCACGCGAGTTTCGATCCCGTGCGCAGAACTCAGCTCGTTCAAATTGTCAATTATTCTTCCCAGCCGGCCGAATTTGTATCGCTCTGGGTGAGGAACAACCCCCGGGCAGGGCAACTTTGGAATCCAGGGAAGAAGGATGCAGTTTCCATCCCCGGCGTGCCGGGCGCTCCGGGAACGGAATTCCACCTACCCACCATCGCCGTGACCTGCGCGGTGGAGATTGAGGGAGCAAACGCATGATGACCGCACACTGTTCACGACGGAAATTCCTGGGCGCTGCGGGAGCCGCAGCGGGAGCTTGGCTCGCCCGCCCGGCAATGTTTCTGGCCCGGCCCGCGCCGGCCGGGCGCGTGGCGGTGGGAATGTGTCCCGACTACGGCCCGCAGGTGATGTCCGCACTCGCCACCATGTTCGACCAGCTCGGCGGGCTGGAGAAGCTTGTAAGCGGCAAGACCGTGGCCATCAAGTTGAACCTTACCGGCGATGCCACGATGCGCCTGGGTTATCTTCCCGCAGGGCTGACCCATTGGGTGCATCCCGACGTCATCGGCGCCACGGTGCACCTGCTCGGCCAGGCGGGCGCCGCGCGCATCCGACTGCTGGAAAGCCCGATTATCACCGCCGAGCCCCTCCAGGAATTCATGCTCCAAGCCAACTGGGAGCCGCACCAATTCGTGAGTGCCGCGCCGCGCGTGGAATTTGAGAACACGAATTTTCTCGGATATGGGAAGAAGTACTCGCGCTTCATGGTTCCGGGGGGCGGCCTGATGTATGCGGGATACGATTTGAACCACTCCTACGAGGACTGCGACGTCTTCGTTTCCATGGCCAAGTTGAAGGAGCACACGACGGCAGGCATTACGTTGACGATGAAGAATTGCTTCGGCATGACGCCCTGCACAATCTACGGCGACGGCTCGCCCAAAGATGAGCCCAGCCTGGTTCCCATGGGCGGTCGTGGCCCATTCCACTCCGGAGATCGCTTGCCGCCGAAGAGTGCGCCGCCGGAGGTGGACCGCAGCGGGTCGAAAGACGGCGGCTACCGCGTGCCACGCGTCGTGGCGGACCTGGTGTCGGCACGCCCCGTGCACCTTGGGATTATCGATGGAATTCACACCATGACGGCGGGTGAAGGTCCTTGGGTTCCCCATGGCAAGCACATTCGCCCCGGCCTCCTTGTGGCTGGCACCAATTGCGTGAACACCGACGCTGTAGGGACCGCGCTGATGGGATTTGATCCCATGGCCGACCGGGGCACGCCTCCATTTGAAACCAGCGACAGCACCTTGCGCCTTGCCGAACAACTGGGCGTGGGAACGCGTGACCTGCGGCAAATTGAGGTGGTGGGAACGCCGATTTCCAAAGCACGCTTCAATATTCGCAGAGCCTGAGCTGTAGCGCGGCTGTCCTCAGCCGCGTTCCGATTGCGGGTGTCCCTATCCGCATAAAGATCGCGGGTGAGGACGCCCGCGCTACAGAACGGGGCATCACACGCTCACCACCGGGCAGGGCGCGTCCCGAACCACGGCGTAAGTGAGATCCCGCAAGTGCGATCCGCCCTCGGGGCTCCTTCCAATCACCAGCAGATCGGCGCGCAGCCGCTGCGCCGCTTCAATGAGCGAGTCCTTGATGGGCCGGACACAATCTCCACCCTGGCCCTTGAGCCCGTGGTGCGTTGGAGCTCATCGATTCGCTTGCGCACCTGCTGCCTCTCGGCGGAGTCCACGCGATGCTCCAGATCCAATTGCCCCCCGAGGGGCAGTTCAGGCTTGGGAAGCGCGTGAACGATGGTGAGCTTGCTATGGGCAGCTTCCGTGAGCTGTTGAGCGAATCGAAGCACCCGCTCCGAATCCGCTTGCAGCCCGAGTGTGCACATAAATTCGCGGGGCTTGATCTCTCGGGGTGAGATCGTTTGCGCGTGCTGCGTGGTCACCACGGCGCGGTCCGCGTCGTTTAGCGCCTTGGCGGTGGTCGAACCGAGAAGCATTCGGCGGAAGAAGCCCGCGTGAGTTGGCATCATGATGAAGTCGAAGCCCTCCTTCTTCGCGGTTTCGGCAATACGCGTCGCGGGGTCCCCTGCCAGCAGGATTCTCCGGGACCCGGAAAGAGGGAATTCGGATTCGAAGTCTACGGGAAAGAGAATGGATTTGATGGCCATGCGCAGGATCTCCCTGGCGCTTTGGAGGCTCCAATCAAATCAAAGTTGCAATCTGGCGCGTCACTAGATGATATAAAATCCAGCCGAACAGACGGCACGCCCTACTGCATGGAATGGGGAGAATTCTCCCGCAATTCGCTGAGAGGGGTTCGCAATGACATTCCGTCCGGTTTTTATCGCTGTGGTCATCGCCTTTGCCTTGGTTCTGGCAGGTTTTCTAATCAACCGCGCCCGTCCCTCCGTGGAAACAGAACGAGCCAGCGCGGATCTGGTTCGTGCCACCGGGAAATGCGCGGAGTGTCACTCTAGAATGCAGTACTCGGTCGTTCATGAGTACGAAATGAGCGTGCATGCCCGCAAGGGAGTGAACTGCCTGGATTGCCACCAACCCGCTGCCGGGCAGGAAAAGAAGGACCATCACGGTTTCGTGATCTCCGTCAAGCTCACAGCGGCAAATTGCCGAAGCTGCCATGAAGGCATTTATCAGCAGTTCCTTCGCAGCCGGCACGCAGCGCCGGCGTGGGCGGCGATTTATGGTGAAAAGGGGCTTACTGCGGAAGAGGTGAATTTTTCCGAAACCTATCAACCCGGAGGCGCTCGCCGGCCGCCGCATCCTTTCGTCCAGATCGAGGGCGGATCGGCCATGGCCAGCGGTTGCGAGCAATGCCACAGCGTGGGAAAGCCCAACGCCGACGGCACGATCGGCACCTGCACAACCTGCCATACCCGGCACACCAGTTCGGTACGAATCGCGCGCCTGCCCAGCACTTGCGCCCAGTGCCACATGGGGCCGGACCATTCCCAAATCGAAATCTACGAGGAGTCGCGCCACGGGGTTTTGTTTCAGGCGCAGGAGCACCTGTTGAATCTGGATGCCCCGCCCAAAACGCTGACCACCCGCGACATGTTCGTTCCCACCTGCGCCACCTGCCACATGAGCGGCATTAACGGTCTCGGCGTCACGCACAATCCTTCTGAGCGTCTGTCGTTTTACCTGGCGAATGCGATTACCGAGAAGCGCCCAAACTACGCGGAGGCTCAGGCGAAGATGCGCGAAGTTTGTGCGCAGTGCCACACACCCTCGTTAATTGACCGCGTTTACAAGCAGGCTGAGCTGGTGGTGGAGCAGACGAACGAAAAGGTGCTCGCAGCCCAAGCTATTGTGGACGGGCTACGCAAAGACGGCGTGCTCACCGGACCGCCCTTCTCCCACCCTATCGATTTCGTCTACTTCGACCTGTGGCACTATGACGGGCGCACCAGCAAACACGGAGCGTTCATGGGCGGAGCCGACTTCGTGCAATGGCACGGCAACTACCCCATGCTGGAGAAAACTGTCGAGCTTGAATCCATGGCCGCCGAACTTCGGAGAGAACATGCCCGATCCAGGTAAGCGCTGGTGGATCCAGCCGGAAATTTGGGTGGAGGCGTTCGTAACTCTGAACATCGGGTTCCTGACGTTCGATATTTATCTCGCGCATTCGGTAAACGACTTCCGCAATCGCGCGGAGTATATCCCACTGCTGTTTTCAGCGTTGGCGCCCTGGATTCTGCTCCTGGGATTGTCGCAGCGGTGGCGCCACCCGGCCGTCTGGAAGCTTCTGGGATACGTCGTCGGTTGGGGAGCGATTCTCGTGGGGCTCACCGGGGTGACTTTCCACCTTCAGAGCCAATTCTTTTACGAGCGCACCCTGAGGAGCCTCACCTACTCCGCGCCATTCGCGGCTCCACTCGCGTATACAAGCCTGGGATTCCTATTGGTCATGAATCGCATGGTGGACGTCGAGTCAGTGGAATGGGGACAATGGGTCTTGTTGTTTGCTCTGGGTGGATATTTCGGCAATTTCGTCCTCAGTCTGACCGATCATGCGGAGAACGGATTTTTCTTTCCCCTCGAATGGGTTCCGGTGGCGGCGAGCGCCCTGGCCGTGGGCTTTCTCCTCATGCCCTTCGTTATGCGCGTGTCGAAACCTTTCCTGAACCTGTGCGTCGCGGTCCTGGCGCTGGAGGGAGCGGTGGGCGTCTGGGGATTTTTCCTCCATGCCTCCAGCAATCTTCACGGGCCTTCTGTACACATGTTCAACAATTTCATTTACGGCGCGGCCCCTTTGGCGCCCCTTTTATTTCCCAACCTCATGGTTCTGGGAGGAATCGGCATCTGGCAGATGAGGGTCAAACAGAACTGATCGTGGGCGCCCGATTTGCTTCGCAGACGGGAGGAACCGTCGCGACCTCCCGGGATGCAAAGATGGGAAGCCTGCAGATTCGGATAGAGCACAACGGCGCCGCGGAGATGACCGTTGATCTTTGACAGTCTTTCGGGCCTCATCAGCCTGCTCGGCGAACCACTAGCGCGGCTGCTGCCGAGGAGGCAGGAACAGAAAAGCAGTGCTTACACGGCTGGCCTCGTGGCGAACGATTCTGCGCCGACAAATTTTGTTTCCCGCAAGTTCACCAGCGAACCGTTCGCAACGTAGAGGACGCCGGGGCGGTTGGCGACGTAATCCAAGACCTCCCGCAATCCATCCCAAAGGCGGAGTTCTTCAATCTCCTGGGAATGCCCGTAAAGATGCCAGATGCCGCCCGTGCGGAGGACGGAATCAAAAATGGCCTTTGCGAATTCAACCCAGTTGCTGGCGCGGCGATACCGGGCAGCATAAGTCCACGCGCGACGGATGTCCAGAGTCTGCCCAAGCGTTCGCAGGTATTCGGCGCGGGAATATGGGAAGACGTGCGCAGAGATGGGCATGCGAAAAGGATCAAAGCTAAAACCT
>JASHTO010000161.1 GCA_030040515.1 Terriglobia bacterium | reverse complement strand
GGGAAATACCTTTTCTGCATGCTGGAGCACTTGTACCGCCTCTTCGTCCCTTCCGATCTCGTTGTAGCTCTCCCCCAAGTTGATGTAGGCGAGGCGGAGGTGGGGATTGATGGCGATGGCTTTCTTCAATGGATCAATGGAAGCCGCAAACCGGCTGTTATGGATATAGGCCATGCCCAAATAGAGGTTGGCGCCTTCTAAGGCGGGCTTTCGCTTCAGGGCCTGCAAAAACGCGGCGATGGCCTTGTCGTAATCCTTTTGGAGATAGTAGGCAATCCCCAGGTTGACGGAGAGCTCCGGAACTCCCGGCATCAATTTGACGGCAGCCTGGTAGCCGGCCACCGCCCGGGCGTAGTCACCAGCCTCCTGTGCTTGTTTGGCGGCCTGAATATCCGCCTCAGCCTCAACCTCGCGGCTTGATTGAGCGGAAGTCGATAAAGGCAAAAGGCAAAGAATGAACCCAACTAAGAATTTGATTCGCATTTTCGCCTTCGATACCTATCGGAGTGCTGTTCACCGTCCCCGTGCGGAAACTTGTCTGACGGAGGCAACTCTCATGATCCTCGCCCAACATAGCAAACGGCGCTGGTTGAGGTCAACTGCTACCCACGCCGAGCCGTGGCAGTAATTCCGGAACGAACCAGGGGTAAACAAGAAAGCGGGCCGGATGGCGTATTGCACCACCCGGCCCATATTCGTGAAGCACTACAGCATTTCAGTTGCGGCCCGAGTCACCACTTCAGTCTCAGGCCAAATTGAATCTGCCGAGGATAGTTCGTTTGGCCCCCCAGTTCGCCAAAAGTTGAGGAGGGAAGGGTGGGCTCCATCGCATAGGCGCCATTGTCACCATCCTGATTGAAGATCGTGCGGTTGAAGACGTTGAAGAAGTCGGCATTGAACCTCAGAAGAAACTTCTCATGGATTGACCATTCCTTCATCAGAGACATGTCTTCGTTCATGTATGGGAACTGCCTA
Organism: Terriglobia bacterium; assembly: GCA_030040515.1. GTDB lineage: Bacteria > Acidobacteriota > Terriglobia > UBA7540 > UBA7540 > Bog-366. The sequence goes on along the minus strand of JASHTO010000161.1, from coordinate 2,657 downwards.
AGATGATCCATGTCCGGCGTGAGGGTCCCAAAAGTCCACTCCGGCGGTACTTCAAAGGCAGCCGGGTTCATCAGCAGGTCCACGCTGGGATCAAAATCCTTCCTGCCGTGGCTTCTCAGCGGAACTCCCGGTACCTGACTCACGTTGCCACAGCCTTGGTCTTCCAGGCCGCCCGGTATATCCGACGGACACGACTCAATATTAATGGGCAAACCGCCCTGGTAGGTCAGGACGCCGGAATATTTCCACCCGCCTACAATCTGGTTCACCACGCCCTTCTGGTTCAGGAATCTCTTCCCTTCCCCGATCGGCAAATCGTAGATATATGAGATCACCAGATTGTTGGGAATGTCCTCGTAGCTAACAGCCTTTTGGTCTCTCCGGTTCCACGGGGTTGTGGAACCGAATTCCGTCGAGAAGGTGGAGAACATCGAACCGCCATCGGTCAGCGTCTTTGACCACGCGTAGGACACCAGCAGGGTCAGGCCATTCGAGAATTTCTTGTCCAGCTTGGCCTGCAAGGCATTGTAGGTTGACACGCCCAGGGCTTCATAGTAGCGATGGAGGCCTTGATATTGCGGCTCGGTGCGCAGCGCCTGGCCCATCGTGGCAAGACCTGAACCGCCGATGGTAACGGATTCACCTGCGACAGGATCGAACGAAGCGACAAGGGTAGTGGGATAGAGCGCCTCGAAACCGTTGAACGCAGACTTGTGCCCTGTCGCCGGATCGACCGGCATTGCCGCTACAGGCGTCGTCGCCTGAACGTTGGGATCGCTGATCGGCAAATTGAGCATAGAGATTTGGGTATATTGCGAGGCATTGGCAAGTCCCGCGCATGGAACTTCCACCTCAAGGGGAAGGGTGGGGTTGGCTGTCCCGCCCCCTCCCCAGCAGAAAGTGTCAGGCCCGTAGGAGAGATATTGGGGAGGCATCTTATCCATGGGAGCGAGGCCACGGCTCGGCAGGTGGATGCCCGTGTTCCCGACGTAGGAGACCGTCAGGGACATTTGCTGCGCCAACTGGCGCTGGACGGTGACGTTAAAGTTCTGCGTGTAGGGTGGCATTCCGTCGGTCTTTTGAAGCTCGATCAGCGTACCTGCCGACGCATAGGGACTGCCCTGCCCCAGTAACGTCAAGGGACCGAAACTGGGCGTAAACGGTGTTGCGGACCCCGTACTCCAGATCATACTGGGGATTAAGCCGTTGGGCGAGGTAGTGGTGGTATTCCCATTAAATCCCTGAACATACGAACTGCCAGCGAGTTGGGTGGCATTCCCCTGACCGTAGAAAATTCCGTATCCGGCCCGGATGACGGTTTTGTTGTTCAGAGCGTAAGCCGCCGAAATGCGCGGACTGAGGTTGCGGTCATACGTGTTGACGCCCGACGCGTCGGAAGGGGAGGCGAGTACGAATTCCCCCTGAATATTCGGAGTTAAGTCCGGGTTGGGTATCGACGGATCAATCCAGCCTTTGTGGTTGTACCTCTGGACGTCCGGCGTGAAAAGGTCCCAGCGGACGCCCAGTTGCAGCGTGAGCTTTCGGGTCAGCTTGTAATCATCCTGCGCAAAGGCGGCATAATAGCCCACCCGGTCGTAGGAGTTCGCATAGACGTATGACGCCTCGGAGTTATCCACCCGCCCCAGCAGGAAGCTGGCCGTGGCAAACCCGCTGTTTGGATTTCCGAGTTGACCCGTCTCCCCAGGATTGAAAACGTAGTACCCGTTGCTCCGTTGGGAGCTGACGGCGTTCTGCGCCTCCTTTAACCATTGGAACCCAAACTTGAGGGTGTGCTTCCCTTTCACCCAGGTCAGGGAGTCATCGACGCCCTCGCTGTGAGCATTGGTAAAACCGGCGCCGCCTCCGCCGTTAAAGGCCTGGCTGGCAAGGTCGAATTGGGGAAATTCGGTGGGGTACAGGGGATCGAGCCCCTTCAGCCCAAGGTAGGATATCCAGTTGCTTTTGCCTCCGTACGTTGTGACGGGTTCCGTGCCGCTATTCCATTGGTTGAAGGACAGGGTGGCCTGGTTGATCAAATTGGGCCGCGCAATCAAATTGTAGTTCGTGCGGACGTTCCGCGTGTAGTTGATGCTGGGTTGATCGCCACCCTCCAAAGGCGCAGGAATCGAAGGGATGTTGGGGCTGGAGTTCTTCCCATAGAGATAGGTGACCGCGAGCCGGTTTGAACTGTTGAACAGGTAGTCTCCCTTGAAGCCATACATATTGACGCTCAGCGGGCTGGCCGTAGTACTGATGTAGTTATTTGCGATCCCGCTGCTGGTTGGCGCTGGAAACAGGGGAACGATTTTGGCCGACACCGGATCGAAGCTGGTAGTCGCGATAATGTTATTGCAGATCACCGGCCCGCACTGCGTCCCCGTTGTGGGATCGTAGAGAGGGTAGATCCCGGCTGCGGTGAAGTTGCCCTGCAACATTGGGGTCGTGGGGATCGTGGATTCTCCGGTTGAATTCCCTTGGAGGAGGCGGAAGCCGTCATAGTAGCCAAAGATAAACGCTTTGTCTTTCCAGATGGGCGCGCCCGCCGTCACACCGAACTCATTCTGTTTATAAGGAGCTTTGCAGGCCGCGAGTGCTCCCGTATAGCCTGCGGGGGGCGTGGTGACGCCATTGGCTTCGCAGCCGGGAGATGAAGCATT
>JASHTO010000160.1 GCA_030040515.1 Terriglobia bacterium | reverse complement strand
ATTTCCGATGAGCTCAACCACGCTTCCATCATCGACGGCTGCCGGCTTTCGCGCGCGGAGATCAAGGTTTTTCCCCACAAGGACGTGGAGGCGTGCGAAAAGATCCTGAAGGAAATCGCCCCGCGCAAATGCCACAAGCTGCTGATTACCGACGGAGTGTTTTCGATGGAGGGTGACGTTGCTCCGCTGCCGCAGCTTGTGGAACTGGCGGAAAAATACGGCTGCATCATGATGATCGACGATGCGCACTCTTCCGGCGTGCTGGGCCGCAACGGCCGCGGGACGGTGGACCACTTCAACCTTCACGGGCGTGTGGATATCCAGGTGGGCACGCTCTCGAAAGCCATCGGCGCGCTGGGCGGTTACGTGTGCGCCACGCGCGACACGATTGATTTTCTCTACCACCGTGCGCGGCCGTTCCTCTTCTCAACGTCTCACCCACCCTCAGTGGCCGCCACCTGCCTTGCCGCCTTCGAAGTGCTGGAAGAAGAGCCGCAGCTCATCGAGCAACTTTGGTCGAACACCAAATTCTTCAAGGAAGGCCTGAAGAAACTGGGCTTCAACACCGGCGTGAGCGAGACGCCCATCACGCCCGTCATTGTCGGTGACGCCGCCCTGGCCCACGAATTCTCCCGCCAGCTCTTCGCCGCCGGAGTTTTCGCGCAGGGAATCGGCTTCCCCACCGTGCCGCAGGGCAAGGCGCGCATCCGCACCATCGTCACCGCCACGCACACCCGCGAGGAATTGACGCGCGCTCTTGGGATTCTTGCCGAGGTTGGGAAAAAACTGAAGATTATTGGGTAAATCCGCTCAGTTGACGCGATGCTTGCGTCGAGCTGAGGGCTTTCTCGGTCCGGTTACCGGCTCAGTGCGTGCTTGACCAGTTCTACGCTTTGCGCCCACACTCGCCCGCGGACTTCCGTGGCTTCGGCCATCACCTGATCCATGGCGGAAACGATCATGGCAACTTCTTCCTCGCCGATGATGAGCGGCGGAAGGAACTTGATGATGTTCACATCCGGGCCGGCCACTTGAGTGAGGATATGATGGTCGCGCATCAAGGCCATCACCACGAATTGTGCGAACAGGCCTTTTTGAGCGGCTTCCGCGGCGGTCCAGGCGGCACGCAGGGCCAGGGTGCGCGCCGGCTGAAATTCCATCCCGATCATCAGCCCTTTGCCGCGCACGTCGGCGATCATTTCATAGCGCTCCTGAAGCGCCGCGAGCCCTTTCAGCATTTTTTCGCCCATCGCCGCAGAGCGCTCCACCAGATGCTCTTCATCCAGCACGTGCAGGGAAGCAAGTCCGGCCGCCATGGCCAGCTCGTTCTGCCCGAAAGTGGTGGAATGGACCTGGCATTTCTCCAGCCGGCTGAAGATAGCGTCATGAGTCTTGCGCCGCGTGATGGTTGCGCTTACTGGAACATATCCGCCGCCCAGTGATTTTGAGAGCGTCACGATATCGGGCTCCAATCCCCAGTGTTCGGAGCAAAGGAAGCGCCCCGTGCGCCCCATGCCCACCTGCACCTCATCGCAGATGAAGAGCGTGCCATACTTGCGGCACAGACGCTGCGCCTCGGGAAGATAATCGTTCGCGGGAATGTAAACGCCCTTGCCCTGAATGGGCTCCACGATGAACGCCGCCACGTCGCCCGCGCGAAGTTGTTTTTCGAGCGCGGCAAGATCGTCCATGGGCACGGCGTCGGTGCCCGGCAGCAGGGGCTCAAACCCTTTGCGAAAATCCTCGCCGCCGTTGATGCCGAGCGTTCCGAGCGTCAATCCGTGAAAGGCGTGCTCGAGATAGACCACGCGAGTGCGCCGCGTGGCAGCGCGCGCAAATTTCAGTGCGGTGTCCACCGCGTCTGCGCCCGAGTTCGCGAAGAAAACGGCGTCCAGGCCGGCGGGCATGCGCTTTGCCAGGTCCTCGGCCAGCAGGCCCGCCAGGAGCGGGCAATCCATTTTGATCAGGTTGGGGCGGTCCAGCTCAATCAACTCCTGGATCGCCTTCTTAATGGCCGGGTGCGCGCGTCCGAAGTTGAACACGCTAAATCCAGCCAGCAGATCCAGGTAGCGCGTACCTTCCGTGTCCCACAAATACGCGCCTTCACCCCGCGTGTAGATTTTGTTGAAGCCGATGATGCCCTGCACGCGAGCCAGGCTGGTGTTCAAATACTGCTCGTGCAGGCGGTACTGATCCGCGCGCCGTGCTTCAATCAGTTGACGCAACGACCAATCCATGCTGCATGCCTCAACGCCCTGCGGCGGGATGGGGCGGCCCTATGGACCGGGTCCCTCCCCGGGGAAACATCATACTCCGCTTGGCTATAAATATGCTCGGTGATTGATTGGGAATTTCAGTCGTCGGACCTTTCGGACTTGCCGAAGGATTTCAGGTTCACCCGGAAAGTCTGGACGGATTCCTTGTGGGTATCGGGATTGACAGTGACAACATCCAGGTCCCCGATCAGGCGGAGGTAGTCGGCATCCTTCTCATCGTGCCCCTTGCCGCGCTCCACCGTGCCCGAGAAGCGGTAGAGCTTGCCGTGAATGATGTTGGTGCGGAACTTCACGTGCGATTTCTGGCGCATGCCCTCCACGATGTCATAGGTCAGAACGTCGTCGGATTCGTCGTCCGGCTGGGCGACCTCGATGTCTCCCTTGAGCATGCCCTCCTCGTCGAGAATCTCGAGCGTATCGTCGGCGGAAAGGAAATGGTATTTCGCCGACATGTCATCAACGGCCTGGGACTCTTCCTGGGAGCGAAGCGCGGTAGGGGGGAGCAGAATAGCGGCAAGAACGGCAAGGCAAGCGGAAAACTTGAGGAACCGGACGCTGCAAAAGCAAAGGCTCGATGCTAACTCCGTTTTCCCTTCGGCCATACGTCTAATCCGTTGCAAGATCCCCCGGCTCTGCCGGGGTGGCAGTCGGAGTTTGACAGTTCCGGGAATCAGCGGGTTGTGACCATTTATCATTTCGAACGGACCCCTC
>JASHTO010000159.1 GCA_030040515.1 Terriglobia bacterium | reverse complement strand
GAGCGAGCGTCGCGAGCCGCGCGGTTACGGGGTCCGGGGCGTGCTCTTCCAGAAACTTGAGGAGCGTAAGAAACGTTCCCTCGCCCATGACGCAGAGCAGAAACGTCGCCGTGGTGAAGTCCGGTTCTTCCAAAAGAGTTTGCAGGGAGAGTTGCCCGCTGACGGCGGTGGTTCCCAGTCCGCTGCCTCCGGCTTCGGCGCGCCGCGTGAACGCCTCCGCATGGCGGGCTTCATCAACCACCTGAACGGCAAGCACCTCCACCACCTCGCGGTAGTGCGGGTGAATGCGCGGGATGAATCGTGCTGGCACATAGAGTGCCGCAAACTCATTCTCCGTAAGGAACGTCATGATCTGGGCCACCGTGGCCTCCAGTTCCTGCGGGAGCTTGGGCAAGCCGCTCCAGGGGATATCGCGCCCGGCGGACCATTGGTTTGCCACGGCCTGTTTGTAGATGCTGGCGAGTTCCTGTGCCCACACTTCCTGCTTGCGGCGCAAAGTGAAGGCGAAATTCGGCCCTCCCTGCTCAATTCTGCCGCCGCGCGGCGCCAAACCCCAGCTCGGATCTGCCGACTCGGCGGGCTGGCTGCCCGGCGCGACGACGGGCGCCGGGCCTGCACCCTTTTCGATCCGATGGCAATTGGGTCCTGCGCTTCTCGTATAGCGGTGACCCTCCTTGCGGCACCACACCGCCAGAGCATTCACAAATTCCGGTGAGTCCGAACGCACTTCCAGCAGCTCACCGATTGCCAGGTCCGCGAGCGCCCGGCGCAAAAGCACCGGAGCTCCGTCGTGGATGGTGAGATCCTCAAGGTCAACCTGCGCTTTGGGAAACTGTTCAGGCATAGAACTTAAACCGCTCCACAGCCCGCTCAAGCTGGGCGTAGCCGGAGGTGCGCGCGGGCAGCCACTGCTTCAGGCCCTCGAGTTCCATCAGCGTGCGGACCTCGGGATCCTGGAATGACATGCCCAGCAGCACGTCAACGAACGGTTGCCAACGCTCCTGTGGCAGGTCACCCTTCACGGTAAAATTGCAGTGGTCAAAGGGCGGAGTCGAGGCCAGCACGCGGGTCGTTCCGGGGTCGAGAGTACCTTCATTCACGAAGACAGTGTGGTTCGCGTCCAGGACACATGCCGCGTCCGCTCTGCCAGCCGCCAACGCGCGAGCGGCGTCGCGTTCACCGCCCACATGGTCTCCGTGTTTGCCGACCATGACATTGTGGTGCAGCACCTGGCAGTCCTTTCCGGGGATTACGCCCACCTCGGCCACCAGCAGGAGCGGAATCAGCGTGGCCTGGGGAGAATCCGATGCGCCCACGGCGAGGCGTTTGCCCTTCAGGTCGCGCAGCGTGGCGATGTCGGAGCCTTTGCGAACCAAAATCCTGGTCGTAAGGTCACGGTCCGAGTCCCGCATGGCGATGGCGCGACACTCGCCGTGACTGTCATGCTGGCTCTTGACCCAGGCCAGCGGGGAATTCCAAGCCACGTCGATTTCGCCCGCCAGGTTTGCCTTCACTTGCGCGTCGTAATTGGAGAACAGAACGTAGTCGATGCCCGCGCCATGCTTGGCAAAATAAGGCATGAAGCCTTCCCAGATGGTCACAACTTTCGGATCGTAAGCAACGGCCCCCACGCGCAGCGGACCAGCAGGGGTGCGATTCGCGGTCATAAGCAAAAGCCCTCCTTCCAGCTTAGAACAGCGGAACTCCCAGGCATGCTTTGCCCAGGAACTCTTTTAGAACGTCCGTCGCCGGCGCCATCACCGCGGCCGCTTGTGCGTCGCGAAATACCCGTTCCAAGCCGCCGCGCCTTCCATACGCCGACCCGCCTCCCAGCGTCATAGCGTGTGAGGCGACAGCCACAGCCGCCTCGGCGGCTTTGGCCTTGATGCCCAGGATATCGAGCATCGCTTCGGGGTCGCCACTTGCCGCGCGGCGAAGGGTTTCCGCGAGGTAAGCACGCGCCGACCGCAGCTCCAATGCCATTTCCGCGGCCAGGAACTGCACGCGCGGGATTGCCGCGAGGGGTGCTCCGGCTGCGTGCTCATACTTCCGCGTGGTGACGTGGGCGGACGACAACCGGAATGCGGCGCCGGCAATTCCCAGCGAAACTGCCGCGGCGCCCACTTGAAAATTCGGCAGCACCACCTCCATCATGGTTTGGAATCCGCTCCCCTCCGGGCCCAGGCGGTCCTGCTCGCGCAGTTCCACATCGTCAAGTTTCATGGGCGCGCTGGCGTTTCCGGCCAGCCCCAGGCCCTCGAAAGGCTTGCCGACTTCGAAACCCTCTGCTCCCTTTGCCACAAGATATAGATCCAATTCCGTTGGACCTCCGGCGCCCGCCTTGCGGGTCGAAACCACATAGCTGTCTGCTTCGCCGGCGCTGGTTACAAAGCTCTTTTGCGCCTTCAAGCGAAGCCCATCGCCGTTCCGCGCCGCTTCGCTGACCGGCATGTAGAAATGGCCACCCGAGCCTGTCTCACTGAATGCCAGGGTGGTCAGGTGTTCGCCGCGCGCGACGGCCGGCAAAAGGCTCTGTTTAAGCGCCGTGCTGCCCTTGGCAGCGATAACTGCCGTTCCGCAGTAGTGCATGAGGGTCACCATGGCGGTTGAGGCACAAGCGTGACCGAGGGTTTCGAGCGCCTGGGCCGCATCCGACATGGTGCCGCCAGCGCCGCCGTATTCGGTGGGGACGGTAAGCCCCAAGAGGCCCGTTCGGCCCAGTTCCTGAATGTTCTTGCGCGGAAAGCTGCGTGAGAAGTCAACTTCGTCGGCACGGGGAGCAAAAACTTCTTTCGACAATTTTTCGTTCTGTGCAAGCAACTCCTGAACACTCGGCATGAGATAACCTCCGTGAATCGCAATTGATTGATCGAAGCGATGCCCTGGGCCAGGCTGATCAAACCCGCGAACCGGCGGCAGCGGCAAGGGGTCAACCCTTACCTCCCCAACGGCCGCGCACCAAGCGAATGGCCGGCAGGTGAGCGCCATAGCGCTGCCGAAAGTTGGAATTGAGAATTTAAGGAAACGGCCGCCGGACGTTTAAATTTCAGACGTTCAAGTGAATCCCTGGGGTTTTATGCGGCGAGGCGAGCAACGACGGCGTGGTTTGCCGGTGATGACCATTGGGTGTGCCACTGCCAGGACCTTCGCTCCCATTTAATCTCTGGAATCGTAAGATTATACTTTTCCCCATAACGCTTGCCAAGACCGTAAAATGCGGGAAGCTGCAATTGGGGAATGGAGGCGCACTCCGTTGACGTTCCGCTGTCAGGCAAGTTGTGTGCTGACCGATTTATTTCGATAAACAAGATAATATCCAGCCGGCACCAAGAACACCGTTAACAGGAGGGAAGCGATCAAGCCTCCGATCAAAGCGCGCGCCAGCGGCGCGTAAGCTTCACTGCCCTCGCCCAGCTTGAAAGCCATGGGGAGAAGGCCGATCACGGTAGCGAGCGTGGTCATCAGGATGGGCCGCAACCGCACCCGGCACGACTCGATAATCGCGTCGCCCACAGTCTTGCCTTCGTTCCTCAGACGATGCGCAAATTCGACAATCAGGATGCTGTTCGACATGGCGATCCCGGCGAGCATTACGACACCCATCAAAGACA
>JASHTO010000158.1 GCA_030040515.1 Terriglobia bacterium | reverse complement strand
GCCGCCTTCTGCCGGACCAGGATGTGCGTCAATTCATCGTGAAAATTTTGAGCGTCTTCCTCGCTGCGGAAGTATCCGCCTTCCACGCCCCACTGCGCGACGGTGTCGGCGACGCGGCTGATCAGTTGCCGCACGCTTGTCTCGCGCTCCGGCGTCCCCAGCTTTCCGTGGAAGTATTTCGACGCCACAATGTTGGTGGCCGTCTGCGTCCAATCCTTGGGCACTTCCACGTTGCGCTGCTCGAAAATCACCTTGCCCTTTTCATTCTGGATGGAGGCTGTGCGCAATTCCCACTCGAGATCTTCCAGGGGAGGCACCCCGGGCTTGGTGAAAACCCGCTTCACACTGATGCCGCGCTTGACGGTGGTTTCCGCATCAGGGGTCCAGGCCTGCATTTCAGTCGACACAACTTCCCTCTCAGCCATAGAAAACCTCCAGAGACGTGGCCCCACGCCCTCTTTATTAATTAGATTGTCGCTGATGCGGCCTGGTCACAGCAGAGTCGCTTTTTGGTTCGCATGCCCTGCCGCCGAATTGCCCCCTCCGGGCGGAATCCGGCTCCGCACTGCCGGGGCCGAATGTAACTTCCCTGTTAGGTCCTTGTCAAGAGAAAAACACAACATATAGTGGTTTGTTGGTGGACATCCACAAAAACTTGTGGAAAACTTCGGGAGTTCATGGGGGTTTCCCGGTGGGTCTTTGGGCTCTGGGCTTGGAAATCTGGGGGGGGATTTGGCAGATGATAAAAAGGCTCGGAATTCGGCGCTTTCAACTCAATCCGACTTTCTGACATTCATCCCACAACGCACATCGGGAACGAGCAAACAAATGGTGGCGAACTCGAATTAGAGGATTCTTATCGCCTCCTCCAATTCCCCGTGCCTTGCCTTTTAAATTGGCAGGGGCGCCTTCAGATTCACTTTGGAGAGAGATTTGACCAATCCTGCTTCCACGGCTTCCTTCGCCTGTCCGCGGGCCACGGCAATCTCATCCACCAGGAGCTGCCAGGAGCGGTCCAGCATTTTCTTTTCACGGAAGGAGAGGGGCTTGGCTTGATTGAGAATCATCAGCGTCTTCAGGACCTCGGCCACCTGCATGAGCGAGCCGCTCCGCATCTTTTCGGAGTTTTCCTTGAACCGGCCCTTCCAGTCGCCCGCCGATTTGCACCGGCCCTTCTGCAAATACTCGAGAATATTGCCGATTTCACTGTTTTTTGTGACCCTGCGCAGACCCACATTGGCCACGCTGTTCAGGGGCACCATCACCCGCATGCCCGTGGAACCCAGCTTCAACAAATAAAACATTTCGGGCTGGCCGGTAAGGTTTCGCGTGGAGATCTGTTCCACAATACCGACACCTTGGTTGGGATAGACAACTTTGTCGCCTATCTGAAATTGGACAAATTGCATGGGACTCCTCGAAGGTTGTGAATGGCAGTCACAGAGCAGATGATAGTATCTCTAAAAAAGGCGGGAGTCAATTAAAACGAAGTATAGTGCCTCAGTTTGAATTCTGTAGCGGCGGCCTATCGACCGCCGTAGGGGCGAGGCGCCGCCTCGCCCCTACAATTCGACGCTCATAGAGCGCCGCTACCACCAATTGCGGCAAGCTATGTTGTCCAAAGCTAGCTCCAAAATTCGAACTGAGACAATATCCGGACCAGAGCAGCAGACAAACTACGCCTCGCATCATATAATGGATTGGGGCACCTCTTTTTCGGCCTTGGTGGAATTGTGATCCGACACCTGCTTTTGACGTTGGCCATACTTTTATTCGTTCCTAGCCAGATCTTCTGGCTCTGGCAGTTGCGCAAGTTGGGCAGAAAGTTTTTTGCCAGTCCGTCCGCGCGGCAACGGTGGAACCGATGGGGGCTCGGCGTCTACCTTTGCTTGCTGGTGCTCGACCTGCTCTGGCCGAAGCCGGCCCATGAGGCCGCCTATCTGACCCTCAAAGCTGCCCTGATTGAAGCCCCCTTCCGCTGGTGGATGCTTTCCTCTCTGCTGGGTTTCGCCCTGTTTGTACCTTTATATCTGATTGACCTGCTGGGACGGTGGAGTGTTCGCCTCTACCGCAAGCTGCTGCCTCCCGCCCAGATCGAAGTGGCGCGAATGCCCTCCCCCGCGCGCCGGCAGTTTATCGTCCAAACGGCCGTCGCAGCCTGCGCCACGCCTTTCGCGGCATGCGCCTACGGGCTGCTGGTTGAACGCACCGACGTCAAGACCACTCACCGACACATATTCCTTAAGCGGCTTCCCAAGGCTTTTGACGGCTTTCGAATCGCACAGCTCTCCGACATTCATATCGGCCCCTTCACGACTGCCCAATCCGTCCGCAAATACGCGGCCATGGTGAATCAGTTGAAGCCGGATTCGGTGGCACTTACCGGCGACTTTGTCACCTGGGAAGGCTCGCCGGAGCGTGAGGTGGTGGAGGCCCTGTCCGGGCTCAAGGCGCCCTACGGAATATTCGGCTCCATCGGCAATCACGAAATCTGGGCGGGCGTGGAGGACTCCATCACCCGCCTCTTCGCCGCCCAGGGAACCAGGATCCTTCGCCAGGAAAATGTCACCCTGGCTTCCGCGGGCGAGCGTTTGAACTTAATTGGAGTCGATTACCAATCCCGAGTACGCTTCGGAAGTCACGGGGATGGATTCGTCTCCGAGTATCTGGAGGGGGTTGAGAAACTTATCTTGCCGGATACCGTTAACATCCTGATGAGCCACAACCCCAACACCTTTGACCGCGCTGCCGAGCTGGGCATCGACCTGAGCCTGGCCGGGCACACACATGGCGGCCAGGTGACCATGGAATATATTTCCCCGGATATCTCTCCCGCCCGCTTGATTACTGCTTATGTGCGCGGCTGGTTCCAGAAGGGAGATTCGCAGCTCTACGTCAATCGCGGCATTGGAACCATTTTTTCCCCCGTCCGCATCGATTGCCCGCCGGAAATTACGATTTATGAGTTGAAGCGGGCGTAAAGGTCTGACCTGCTGAACCTTCAGCGGGTAGCCACGGCACGATTTTTGTGCCGTGGGCTCGGGTTTCTTTCGAAGAACCCACGGCTGAAGAACCCACGGCATAAAAGGCATGCCGTGGCTACCCGCTCTACTTCTCAGGGACCACCTTCATCTGAAGCTGCCAGAATAGAAATCCCGCCTCATCGGTCATCTGATCGATCTGCTTGGAAACGGGCAGGCCCGCCGAATGTCCTGCCTGAGTGTCATAGTGAAGCAGAATCGGCCGGTCCGATCCCGTGGACGCCTGGAGCAGCGCCGCCATCTTGCGCGCGTGCAGCGGAGCAACGCGCGTATCACCGTCGCCGCTGACCAGCAGCACGGCAGGATACTTCGCTCCCGGCTTCACATTTTGATAAGGCGAGTAGGCGGCAAGATACTTGAACTGTTCTGGATTTTCCGCAGTGCCGTACTCGGGAACCCAGTAGCGCGCCACCAGAAATTTCTCGTAGCGCAGCATGTCGAGAAGGGGATAACCGCAAAGCACCGCTTGGAAAAGGTCGGGGCGCTGGGTGAGCGCCGCCCCCACGAGCAAACCACCGTTACTTCGTCCCATGATCGCCAGGCGGGAAGGATTCGTATAATGATTCTGAATCAGCCATTCGGCGGCGGAGATGAAATCGTCAAAGACGTTCTGTTTTTTGTCGAGCATCCCGGCGTGGTGCCAGTCCTCGCCGAATTCCCCGCCCCCGCGCAGGGTAACGTCCACAAACACCCCGCCGTTCTCGACCCAAAACGCGGCCATGGGAGAGAAGTGCGGCGACTCGGTAAGCGTAAAGCCTCCGTATCCGGTCATCAGCGTAGGCCGCGCGCCGTCGAGCTTCATCCCTTTTTGGCCCAGCACGAACATGGGCACGCGGGTTCCGTCCTTCGACGTGAACCATACTTGCTTCATCTCAAACTTTTCGCTCTGAATCGGTACCTTCACTTGCGCCCAGAGGCTTTGAGTGCCGCCCGCGAGTTTGTATTCCTGGATCAATAAAGGAATGTGGAAGGAAGTGAAGGCAAAGAACGCCCGGGGATTTCCCCATTCACCGCTGAAGCGGTTCACGGTTCCGATGGCCGGAAGCGGGACGTCGCGCAGGTGTTTGCCCGCCGCGTCGAACACTTTGACGCGCGAGCTGGCGTTCTCCGTGTAAATGGCGACGAGCTTCCCTCCCGCCAGCGCGATGGAATTGATTACCGAGGGACCCTCAGGAATAATCTCTTTCCAGTTTTCGCGGGTGGGATTCTTAAGATCGATCGCAAGAACCCGTTCCCGCGGCGCATTCCAGTTTGTAAGGACGAAAAGCGTGTCGTCGCCCACCTGGCCGAAGAAGCGCGCATGAATGCCCGCGACAATGGGTTGGAGCGGCCCATTCGATTTGAGGTCCCGCACGTAGATTTCTGTCACGTCTGAAGCTGACCCGTGAAGGGTGTGGATCACCAGGTAGCGTCCATCCTCAGAAACATCCGTATCAATGGACTGTTCCGGCCCCAAATTTTCGCCAAAAATCAGGGGATCGCTTGAGGGGTCCGTGCCCAACGCATGATGGTAGACCCGCGGAGCGAGGCCCTCGCGGGCGTAATACAATCCGCTCTTGTCTTGCTGAATCGAGATGCTGGAATAGCGCGACTTGGGAAGCACATCGGGCAGGTCCGTACGCTTGTCAACGCCCATCAGGTGGATGGCGACTTCATCTTCGCCGCCGTGGCGCAGGCCATAGGCAATCAGCGTGCCGTCTTCAGAAACGTCCTCGAGCATGACGGAAACGGTGTGGTCCGCACTGAGTGGGTTGGGATCGATAAGAACTTCGTCCTCCCCGCCTGCCGTTTTTCGCACACACAGGACGGCCTGGTCCTGATCCACCGAGCGCTTCAGGAAGAACAATCGCCCGTTGCGCTCGCGCGGCACATCGATGCTGGCGATTTGAAGCAATCCTGTTACGCGCTGGCGAAGTTGATCTTTCTCCGGCCACGCGTCGAGAAATGAGTTGGTATACTTGTTTTGCTCATCGATCCAGGCGCGGGTCTCGGGACTTTGCTGATCTTCCAGCCAGCGGTAGGGGTCCGCCACCTCGACACCGTGGTAGTCGTCCTTCACATTGTCCGTCCGGGTCACAGGTGGCCGCGGGTCTTGATTGGATTGTGCGCGCAGACTGCCCTCCCAGGGCGCCGTGGCCATCAGGGCCAATGCCACCGCCTGAATCCACGCCCTTTTGATATGGGTTCGATCGTCGAACATTTTCTAACCTCCCCATGACTATAATCTCGAGCAGCTCTACGACCCCGGCAGCGTGTACTCACCCTCTGCCTGGCACGCGAAGCCGCCCGTGCCGGGGTGGCAGTTGAGTGTCCCGCCGCCCTTCAGCCCCTGAAATTTCCCCGTGCCGGGTTCGAAAGTCCATTGCGCCGTGGATGTGCGAAATCGAAGGCCATCAAATTCCGCCGTACCCTCACTGCGCGCGCAGACGCTGTCACCGTTGGCCATGAGGAAAACGTGGAACCAGTGATCTGTTCCCTTGCCTGCGTCCACCTCGATAAATCCGGTGGAGTGGTGCTCCTTCACCGCCACCCCGCCGATTTCAAGCGCCGGCTCCTCCGTGCACGTCGTCTGCTCGATGCGATACACGTGGCCGGGATGATCCCCAACTGGAATCGTATACTCGGCGGTCGGCCGGCTGCACTGCTCGGAAACCGAAATTTTAGTCTGCGCCTGCGCCACGCCAGCAACCGCCAGAATGGCCACCGCCACGGCCCCAGTGTGATTTTTCATAGAATGCCTCCTGCCCGGGAATGCGCCGCGCGGGATTATACACCTGAAGCTTTCCTGTCGATTTGTCCTTTGAAATGTCGAGCGGTTTCCAAACCACTGTACTGCGGCCGGCGGTATCGACGGTCGAGACTCGCAGGCGATATTTTCCGGACTGAGTGATTTTGAACTTCAGAAGGACGTCCCAGCCGGCGCCCTGCTCGGCGCGCACGGGCTTTTCAGCGCTTAGAGATTGATGGTCCTCCGGCTCGGGACCGTAAAGTTCCCCCATCACCATGTTGTTGTAAACGACTCCGTCGCGTGCGTGGCCGACCGTGTAGTAAACCGGCGCGGCGGTCTCCACTACATGGGCCAGACCGGGAATATCAAGACCAATTTCTGAAGCGCTTTTCGCCAGAGTATCGGAGTCGTCGTAGCGACGCGTTTCGTCTCTCTGACGGAGATCGCTCTCCTGCACGATCAGAACGTCCGGGCGAAGCAGTATCAATTTCGCGTCCGGAGGCGCGGCGAGCGCGCGGAATCCCTGCCCGATATTTTTTCCCCCTCAGTCGGGATTTGGGCTATAAATAGGCCAAAGTGCAGGAGGTTACCATGAGTCTGACACGTCGCGGGTGTTTGAAAACCATCAGCAAAGGTGTCGCGGCAGGGCTTGTGGCCGGAAGCGGCGGACTGGCCTGGGCCGCGCGCTCGGAATCGAAGATCGATCCGACAAAACTCGGCATGCCGGGACTTTACCCCGGGCGCGTTGTTTCGGTGGAGAATCCCGCCGTGCTGGTTTCTGGCCAATATCAGGCTGAGCAGGTTCAGAAGATGATGCGGCGCGGCATGATGGAACTGACCGGCGCGGACGGCTGGGCGGACGCCTGGCGGCAATTCTTCGAGCCCGGCGATGTGGTGGGTATCAAGGTGAACCCGGTGGGCCAGCCTCTGGTGATATCCGACGCGACGGTGTTGCACGAAATCGTCGCAGGCCTCGAGGCCGCGGGTGTGAAGCACCAGGACATGGTGGTCTACGACCGCTACCGGAAGCAATTCTACAGCGGCGGATTTGACAAGTGGCTTCCCGAGGGCGTTCGCAATTCCTGGGCCGCGGAGGACGTGGACAACGTGCAGCAGAACATCGCGGGCTACGACCCCGACCATTACATGGAGATGGCGCTGACGCTGCCGGGTTACAGCCTGGATGACCCCGCGGCGCGGCGCTCCTACGCGGCGCTGTTCATCACCAAGCAGGTGAACAAGCTCATCAATCTTCCCGTGCTGAAGGATCACCAATCGGCGGGCGTGACCCTGTGCCTGAAAAATCTCTCCCACGGCCTCGTGAACAACGTTAACCGCAGCCATTCAAGCCCCAGCCTGAATGTCTGCAACGAGTTCATACCCACTGCCGTGTCGATTCCCATCATCCGCAGTAAAGTGGTGCTGAACATTCTGGACGGCGTGAAGGGGCTTTACAACGGCGGGCCGGGCGCGCGGCCGGAATTCGTGTGGGAACACAACACCATGTACTTCTCCACCGACCCTGTCGCCACGGACCACATCGGCTGGGAAGTGATCGACGCCAAGCGCCAGGCGATGGGAATGAAAACTCTGGTGGAATCACGGCCGGACAAAATCAGCACCTTCGTCCACCGCCAGCCCGAGCATGTTGAGATCGCCGGCGCGCTGGGCCTGGGTGTGTGGGACCGCAAGAAAATCGATTTGCACAAGGTGCAATTGACTTCTTGACGTTTTAACGTCAAAACATCATCATGTCCGTATGAAAGCGACACAAAAGCGTGCCACGGTCTATTTTGATCTTCACCTGCACAAGGCCCTTCGGATTAAAGCCGCTATCACGGAGCGGAGCCTTTCGGAGATCGTCAATGCCGCGGTAAAGCAAAGCATGGCCGAGGACGAGGAAGACTTGTCGGCTTTTCGACAGCGCGCCAAAGAACCCAATCTACCATTTGAATCCGTCCTGAAAGACTTGAGGCTGCGTGGAAAGCTATAGGGTTCTGATCAAGCCTTCAGCCGCAGAGGAACTTGAGGCCATCCCAGGGAAAGACCGCGGACGCATCGCCAGGAGAATCGCTGCTCTTGCGGCAAATCCCCGACCGCCCGGCTGTGAAAAGCTTTCCGCACGCGAAGAATATCGAATCCGGCAGGGGCGATACCGTGTGGTTTACTCAATTTCCGACCTGGAAAAGACCGCCTTGGTTGTGAAGGTAGCCCACAGAAGGGAAGTCTATCGGTAGCGGAACCCTGTCAGCCTTAGTCCGACTCTTCTGCTTGCAACTCAATTTGCATCGTCAGGTTCATGAGTGGCGTGACCTCATGGAAGACGGCGAGCATGGATTCGACAAGGTCAACACCCGTCGAACCGCGAGCTTCCTGTTCCGTCATCGGAAAATAGAGCTGAAATCCCGCCCAGTGATTTTTCGGCGCGGCGGCCAGCAGGCGGCGCAGCCTGGCAACCCCGGGAAAATTCTTCTTGGAAAACTGGTTGTTCTCCGTTTCCCAACTCCCCGCGTAGATCCTGAATCCTTCGCGCAGAATTAACCGGCGCAATTCGCGCTCAATCGCGCTACCCGACCGCAGACCTTTCATCAGCCTGTGCCAATCCCAATCCGACCGCAACTCGCAGGTGCGAAACGAGCGCGGAGCCTTCACGTATCCACGCTCAATCTGCAATCCGCACTGGAAGATCTTGTCGTCGGTGTCGACGGAAATGAAAAACTTGGAGCAGCCGAAGCTGACGTGGGAGGAAAGCGGTTTGGCCTCGCGATTGGCGCGTGGCAGGAAAGCAACCCAATGCCAGAATACGCCGCGGCCCCAGCGCTCCGTCACGAAGCCCTGGCCATAGCGTGCTTCCAGCCCTAGCTTCAGGATGCGGGTGATGCGCTCGTTCTCTTCCAGGTTTCCCACGCGAATGCCGCGGCGAAAATCCAGGAATTCCGGCCGGAAGCCGATCGCTGACATGGGCAAGGGGCACATGAGGGCTGACCTCCCAAGTGGCATCGCTGCGCGGTATAGAGCGACGCGATTCTATCAGCCCTCGCTTGGATTTGCACCCACTGACCACGAAAATCCCCGGCCGCAAACAGGGGTAATCTCCTTCTGCCTTCGCGATATGCCCTGCGGATTGCGTGATAAAATTGCATCGATGGGCGAGCGCTGGACGAATTTCATGATCACTGCGGCGGAAGCTTCGGCGGCGCTTACCGGACTGGTGATGGTGGCCATCTCCGTTAATCTCGCGAGGATTCTCAGCTTCAAACACTTACCGGCGCGGGCGGGAGCAGTGATCGGCGGGCTAATCCTGGTCCTGGTGGTAGGCCTTGCGGGGCTGATCCCGCAGGAAATGGCATCGTTGGGCGCTGAGGTCGTCTTCTTCAGCGTGATCTCCTGGCTGCTTCACGCACATGCCGCGCGGCGAATGTACAGCGCCCGCCGCGAATACAATCGACCGTGGCACGAGCCGGTGCGGGCCATCACTTCCGGACAGCTTCAAACCCTTCCCCTGATTGTGGGCGGCCTCCTGCTGGCCGAATCCCACGCCGGCGGGCTCTATTGGATCGCCGCCGGCATCATCACGATTTTCGTTTCTTCGACATTCAATGCCTGGGTTTTCCTGGTGGAGATTATTCGTTGAAAAATTTGCTAATTCTCGCGCTTCTGGCAACCCTCTCGAGCGCACCCGCCATGGCCCATGCCGGTGATGCCCAAAACCGTGTCGTTAATCTTTCTCAATGCGCGTGGGAGGCCTCGGCGGGCGCGCAGTTTACAGTGGGTGCCAATGAGTTTGATCTCGAGGTCAAGTCCCTTCCTGAGCCCGCGCCCCGGGCCGCGGTGTGCTGGACCCCCTTGCCGGGAAGCGGAGCCATGGAAGTTCGTGGCCTGCACCACGGCGCCGTGACCGAGACAGGATGGACGTTTGCGTTTGAGCGCACCACCGGCGAGCGCGTTGACTTATATCGCGGCAGCCTGGAGCGTGAGTTTGCGTTCCCCGTCCCGACAGCCTGGGAGCATGACCGGCGCATTGGGATCGTCATTGGCATCCCGGGCGATAACCCCGGCTACCTGCACCTCCGCGACTTGCGCCTGCAACCCGCCGAGAATATTTCTCTCTCAGCTCCGGAGCTTGCCTCTCCCGCCGAAGGGCAGGATGTGACCGCGCCGGCGGCAGATTTTCTGTGGTCGTGCCCTCAGCCCGGGCAAGTGGCCGGGTACGATTTGGAATGGCAGCGCGAAGGTGGTGAACCCCAGAAAGTGCACCTGTCAGCCTATTTCTCAAGCGACGCGCAGGGATACTGGCCCGGCGACTGGCTTCCTCCGGGAAGATACTCCTGGCGAGTGCGTGCGTTGAATCTTGCGGGAAGTTTCGGACCTTGGTCCGAGATGAGGCAATTTACAGTGCGCACGGAAGAACCCGCGCAACCGTTGGACATACTTCCCAGCACAAGCCGGCCCGTCACTATTTTGAATTTGCCCTACGATGATGTGAAAGGCGCGTGGGCGCTTGTCCCTGCGGATCTTCGTCCCGGCTTTTTGTTTCGCACCGGCGGCGCACGGCCCTACATTGCCAGCATCCTGGCGGCCGCCCAGGCGGCGGGCGCGCCGATTGCGCTGCAAATGAACGGTCCCCACAACATCATCGCCGGACGGTGGGACCGTGTTCCCCTGGCGATGATCGAGAAATGGGCACATGAATATTCTGCACTCAAGGCGTTTTACATCTGCGAGCAGGAAGTGCAGGGCGGCGTCAACAATCCGGAAGTGGCCGGCTACCTGGAACGCTTGATAGCTTTGGGATCGGAGATGGGGCGGCCGGTTTTCTGGGCCGATGCAAATTGGGGAGCGAACATCTGGCTGGAAGCGGAAGCCCACCAGGATTTCCGGAATTTCATGAAGAAACACTACGGCTACGTTTTTCCCTTGTGGAAGATGAATGGCGGCGACGCGCCTTACCTTGCGCCCGCCGGGCTCCTGGGACTCTGGCTCAGCCATACCGTGGCGGGCTGGGGTGCGCAGCCGGAGAGCTACTACTGGACCGAAGCCGGGTTCACCACCTTGGGAAAACAGCTCGACTACAAGGAAGGCGTGCGCACCGACGCTCCGCCCGTCATCTTTCAGGAACTGGCGCTGCTCGGAGCTTCGGCCGGCGCCCAGGTTTATTCCTTTGAGCCCGCCAACGACTATTGGGACCCCAACCCGCCGCACGCCGACCTGGTGAACCTCATCTGGCCGTTCTTCCGGATGTTGGATGACTCGGTGATTCCCGCTTTGCCGGAAGTGCAGGCGGCGACGGTGGATGAGCGCACGGTGGATTCCGCAGATTTGATTTTTCGCAGCGAATACACGCCTTCGATCCAACAGCTCTTTGACCGGACTTTAGGAATTAGCTATCCCTCCGAAATGGTTCCGGAGTCGGGAAGCTGCTACTGGATTCCTTTTCTTCCACCCGCAAGCGATGCCTCCACAAATAGATCGCCCTGCCCGCCTCCCGCACTCAGCAAAGCGGCCGTATTTAAAGCGGGAAAATCGATTTTCGTCTTCAACAGCCGGGTGAATTGGAATGAAGGCCAATCATTTTCCCTGAATCTTGCCGGCACGCACGTATCGGGCGAACTGGGGACAAACGGCTGGGTAACGGTTCGCGAAGAAAATAACCAGCAGGCGCGAATGTGGTTCTTCGCACGCAAAGGCTCGCATTTGGTGATGGATTTTGACCGCCCGGTGGCGTGGCGGGCGCTCGATGGTGTGGATTCGTCCCTGCCTTCAGACAATTCTCAAGGGGAGGCGAAGGGCTGGTCAGGCGCGGTCAGGCACATTGACTTCGTGGCGGATCAACATACCTGGGACGTCGACATCCAACTGGCGCAGTGATTTCGTGCCACGGCCATCCGAAACCGTGAAAAAATAAACGGTCTCACGCCCAGGCGCAAAGTCACGCAAGGTAGAAGTGCTTTGCTTTCTTGGCGGTGCTTTGCGCCTTGGCATCTTTGCGTGAGATGTTTTTCTTTCGAGTAGATTTGCTTCTCCTTGACCGTGATTGGGCGGGTGGGACGCCCACGCAACAGCGGGCAAGATGCCCGTGCTCCAGTTGAGGTCGAAATCTAGCTTGCCCTTTGTCTCTTGATAATTCCCGCGCCTTCCTTGATGGTCAGGAACTGGTTGGCTTCAAGGTTGGAAAACTTCTCCACTTTCCGAGTGGTGGGCCAAGTCACCTCGATCGAATCAATCTGCTGCGTGGTTCCCAGGCCGAAATGCAGTCGAAAATCGCTCTGCGACATCACACTGGTGCCGGAGTGGACCTCGTCGATCTGGACGTGCTGCCCGGTCACCACACGTACGCGCGCGCCAATGGCCGTGCGGTTGCAATGCACACCGAGCAGCTTGATGCTGATCCAATTGTTTTTGTTCCCGCCGTCGTTGCGAAGCAGTGACGGGTAGTCGTTCATATTCAGCACCAGCACGTCGACGTCGCCATCGTTGTCAAAATCCCCGAACGCGCAGCCGCGGCTGGAGAACCGCTCCGCCACACCCGGTCCCAATTCTTTTGAAACATCCTTGAAGTGGCCATTTCCGAGGTTTCGATAAACCAGGCGGTTCTCAAGGAATTGCGCTTCGATGTGATATTCCTCGATTTCGGGGTAAACGTGCCCGTTCACCTCGAAGATATCCGTCCAGCCGTTGTTGTCATAATCCATAAACCCCGCGCCCCAGCCGACGTATTGAGTGTTGACGCCCAGTCCGGAAGCGTAGGTTGCGTCCGTAAAGGTTCCATCACCATTGTTGTGATAGAGGTCGGGCGTGTCATCGGAAAAATTGGTTTTGAAGATGTCCAGCCATCCGTCGCCGTCGTAGTCGCCCACGCCCACTCCCATGCCGGACTGTTCCTGCCCGTCCTCGTTGTAGGCGCAACCGGCCATCACGGCGATATCCTCAAACGTTCCGTCGTGCTTGTTGTGGAACAAAATGCTGGGCTCAGAATCGACTGATACGTAGACGTCCGGCCATCCGTCGTTATCAAAATCGTAGGAGACGGCGGTGATGGAATAGCGGCGCCCGGTCTTCAGGATGCCCGCCTTTTCGGAAACGTCAGTAAAGGTTCCATCGCCATTGTTGTGGTAGAGGATGTTCATGCCGCCTGGCAAGCCCCGCGGGCCGCACATCACGGGCATGCCCTTCCATTCGCATCCCCCGGGGTGGCCGGGCGTGGGAACCTTCTCCATGTCGAGATCGATGTAATTGCACACAAACAAGTCGAGGAACCCGTCGCGGTCGTAATCAAGCCACGTGCAACCGGAGCCCCAGCGCACACGGTCCTCCCACAAGCCGGCTTTTTTTGTCACGTCGGTGAACGTGCCGTCGCCGTTGTTGTGCCACAGCACGTTGTGGCCCCAGTAGGTGCAGAACATATCGTCCCAGCCATCATTGTCGTAGTCGCCCACGCACACACCCGCGCCCCAGCCGGTGCGTCCCAGGCCGGACTTCTCCGTCACATCGGTGAATGTGCCATCGCGATTGTTTTTGAACAAATGTTGTGTGGGAGTTTTGCCGTCGGGATAAGGCTCTTCGCCGGGCAGTCGGTCGCCGTTGGTGAGGTAGATGTCCAGCCAGCCGTCCTGGTCGTAATCAAAGAAGGCGAGCCCGCTGCCCTTCGCTTCCAAAATGTATTGCTTATGTTTCACGCCGCCCCAAACATTGGAAACATTCAGGCCGGCGTCTTTGGCAATGTCGACGAAGGTGACGGGAATTGTGACGTCAGGATAAGGCGCCGCCGCGGCCTGAATCACCGGAATTCCCGTCCATCGCCACAGCGGGGTGGATAGAGCACCTAGAATTTCCGAGCCCAATAGCACGCCCGTCGAACCCAGCCAATTTCGGCGTGAAAATTTCATGCCCTCCTCGTTGGGCGGCATCGCCATTCTGGCCGTGACCGTTCCGGGGAATAATTTGTAGCGCAGACCACTGAATTTGCAGTCCGCGTCGATTCCGGGACCTCGCGAAAAACCCGCAGACCGCAAATGCGGCGGTCTGCGCTACAAAATCGTGTGTCTCGCGCTTGCCACCTAATGTTCACGCCCGGATTTTACATAACTCAGGAACCGTTTGGCCAGACTGCTGATTCGGCCCGCCTGCCGGTGTCGGAGCGCTTCCGGTGGGAGCAGTTCACGGCCGATGCCCAGCGCCACGGCCCCGGCGAAGATGAACTTCGAGGCATTTTTCTCCGTCACGCCCCCTGCGGCGATGAGCGGAATTTGGGGAAACATCTTGTGCAGCGAGCTGATGTAATTTTCGCCGCCGATTTGCGCGCAGGGAACCACCTTGACGAAATCAGCGTGCACTTCCCACGCCGTCATGACCTCGGTTGGCGTAAGCGCTCCGGGAAATACGATAACGTCCTTTTTTACCGCGAACTCGATCACCGCGGGTCTTAACCCGTCGCTGGTAAGGAATTGAGCGCCCGCGTCGAGACACTCGCTGGCCTCTGCCGCATCCATCACCCCACCCGCGCCCACCACGATGTTCGGCGCATCCTTCACCAGGTTGGAGATCACCTGCGTGGCCTGAGGCACGGTTAAAGTAATTTCAACCACATCAATGCCGCCCGCCACCACGGCATCCACGGCGAACAGCGCCTCGGGCGCGGAGTAGACGCGGATGGCGGCGACAATCCCGGTTTGCTCAATGCGAGCCCGCACTTCTTTGGAGGTCATGAAGCGCTCCTGGCTATCCGGCGAGGGCCGCCGGCAGGGTCATCATACTCCTACTCTGGTTTGAAATCAGTGCTTCGGAATGTCCGGGCAATTCCACCAGCCGCCGCCTAGGGCCTGGAATAGCGCGGCAGTGTCAGAATAGCGATTGGACTGCGCCTGAACGAGGTTGATGACGGCTTGCTGGTACGCCTGCTCCGCACTGAGCAGGGCGAGGTAGCTGAGGTAACCGGAGCCGTACTGTTTCTTGGACAATTCCAGCGTGACGGCGGCGGCATTCTTGGCGGCGGCCGCGGCCTTCAAGCCTTCGGCGTCCTGGTTGAGCGCGTGCAGCGTATCCGCCACGTTCTGGAATGCCGTCAACACAGTGCTGCGGTATTGTTCGGCGGCCTCGGTAAAGGCGTCTTGCGCGGCGCGTTCGCGATGCTTCAGCGTGCCGCCGTCAAAGATGGCTGGGTGATGCCTGCGGTCAAATCCCAAAAGCCGTTGCCCTGAGAGAACATTTTACTGATGTGGTCCGGCGAGCTGCCCGCATCGGCGCTCAAGTTGATACTGGGAATGCGGTTGGCGATGGCGACGCCGATGAGGGCACTCGCGGCGTGCAGATTCTCCTCCGCTTGGCGAACGTCCGGGCGCTGCTCGACGAGCTTCGAAGGCAGACTGAGGGGCAATTCCGGGGGCAATTGCAGGGTAGAAAGTTCGAACTTCTCGGGAAAATCCCTCTGTGGGAAGCCGCCCGCCATCACGGCCAGCGCGTCGCGCTGCTGCTCGAGTTGCTTCAGCAGAGGCGGCAGCGTGGCGGCCACCTGCGCAAGCTGCGATTCCTGCGCCGCCACGTCCAGCTCGCTCGCATAGCCTTTATGATATTGCTCGCGCAGAATCTTCAGCATGTCGGTGTTGATGGTGATGAGCTCATGGGTCGCGTCAATCTGCCCGCGCAGTGAGGCCTCCTGAATGGCGCCGGCGGCGACGTTTGAGCTGAGGGTGATGTGCGTAGCGATCAACGCAAAGCGCGCCTGCTGCGCCTGCGCCTGGAGCGATTCCACAGTTCTCCGGTTCAGGCCGAAAACATCGGGTACGTAGGAGACGCTCACCTCCGGCGTGAAGAGGCTGTAATTCTGAATGTTGGCGTTGAGCGCGGGCGAAAGGTCCTCCGCCGTCCGCGCGCGCGTGACCGTGAAGCTCCCTGTTACGTTGGGATAGTAGAAGCCTCGCTGCGCGAGCACATTCTCGCGCGCCACCAGCAGCGCCGCCTGCGCCGCCTTGAGGTCGGGATTGGCCTTCAGCGCGCGCTCGATCAAATCATCAAGCGCCTGCGAGTGGAAGAGCTCCCACCACTCGCCTGGAATGTCCTTGCCATCCACAATGGTCTGCGCTTCACCACCCACGACATTGGGCGTGGCACTGGTGCTGGTGATGGGAGTGGGCGTGTAACCGCCCACATCCGGGGGCGCGGGCTTCTTGAAATTCGGCCCCACCAAGCAGCCGGCGCTGAAAAAACAGACGGCGGCTGAAATGCAACCCAGGATGCGAAATGTGCCAGGTCGAGACATATGTCTCAATTCAAGCTACGGCTTGCGGATCATGCCGGTTCCGCTAATCGCCCCGGTTTGGCCGCGATGCAAATTCGCCGACCCGCTCACCACCGCAGGGTTCGGACTGCGATGGGGCACGGAGTAATGCAGAGGCGCAGCAGGCCGGTTCACACTGGAAGTTCGGACCAGAGCCGTGCTGTGAACAAATTGATATGGCGCCATTCCACCTCGGCCCGCCCGGCCAAGTTCGCCGAGGCGCACCGGGCGAAGATTTGCCCCGTTTCCTGCTGGACGCTGCCGCCCCGCATTGGGGGTTTGCCCCGCCCGAATCGGAACGTTGATACGCCGAGGGGTGGAGTTTAATTGCGGAACGCGGCGAGGTCGTGGTACCTCATTAGGTCCACTCCCCAGTTTCCGGATTCCCTTGCTGCCGGATGGGTTGGCGCGCGAAACGTCTTGGGGGGGGTTGTTGGAAATCCCCACGTTACTCTTTGGGGAGGGTTGCGCGGAGGCGGCGTCCAAAGATTGCGCAGAGATTCGCGCAACTCCAAACCCCGGCCAAACCATGACGAAAAGCAGGAGGCAATGGAGCTTCATAACGGCGGCACCTCCCGGGGGAGGTCTTTCCTGCGGCCAAGGAACTCCACCTTCAGGGGAGGCACAACAAGAAGCAGCATAATCGGGCCGAGCAGCATGCCGCCCACAATCACTGTAGCGAGCGGCCGCTGCACCTGGCTTCCAATTCCCGTCGAGATCGCCGCCGGAAAAAGTCCAATACAGGCG
This sequence comes from Terriglobia bacterium, assembly GCA_030040515.1. Lineage (GTDB taxonomy): Bacteria > Acidobacteriota > Terriglobia > UBA7540 > UBA7540 > Bog-366. Next base: position 1,759 of record JASHTO010000158.1, on the reverse strand, counting down.
GAAAGGCTGGTCATCAGCAAAGGGCGCATTCGCGTGGATGCGGCATGGAACATGGCCTCGACGGGCGTCCCGCCCAGAAGCAGCGCATCCTTGTAATAAGTAATGATGAGGATCCCATTCATGACCGAAACACCCAGCAGCGAGACGAATCCTATCGCCGCAGAGATGCTGAATGCCAGGCCCGCAATGTAGAGGGCCAGAATGCCGCCGGCAAAGGCGAAGGGGATTCCCAGCAAGGCAAGAAGCGATTCCAGGAGCGAATTGAACATTCCATACAGGAGACCGAGGATCAAGATAAGCGTTATGGGCACGATCACAGCCAGCCGGGCCTTGGCGGCCTGAAGCTCCCCGAACTCGCCCGCCCAAACCATGCGATAACCGCTGGGCAGCTTGACGTTCTTCGAAATTCTCTCCTGCGCCTCCGCAACCGTGCTGCCCAGGTCCCTGCCCCGCACGCTGAATTTGACAGGGATGAACCGCTGCACGCCCTCGTGGTAAATCCACGCGGCCCCGGTATCCAGGGAGATGTCGGCCAATTCACTTAGGGGAATATAGGCGTTCGCGCCGCTGGGGGTTTGGTAAGCCACTTTGATGTTGCGAATTTTGTCGATGCTATTCCGGTATTCAGGAGTGTACCGCACCACGAGGTCAAACTGCCGGTCGCCCTCAAGGACGGAGGTGGCCACGGCGCCTCCCATGGCCGCCTGCACCACGGCATTGACGTCTCCGGAATTCAGGCCATATCGCGCGGCCTTGGCACGATCCACTTTGATGTTCAAGTTGGGCTGGCCGAGCACGGGAAAGATTCCCAGGTCGGCAACTCCGCGAACTTGGGCCATCTGATCGCGAACCTGTTCTGCCAGTTCGGTGAGGGTTTTCAGGTTTGGACCCACGATCTTGATGGAATTCGAGCCCTTAACGCCGGAAACCGCCTCCTCAATATTGTCTTGAATATACTGCGAGAAGTTGAAGTTGACGCCTGGCAGCTCGTTTTCGAACTCCTTCTGAATCTGGCTGGTCAGGATATCCTTGGTCAAGCCTCTGGGCCATTTTTCAAAGGGCTTGAGCGGAACAAATAATTCAACATTCGAGAAGGGCGCCGCGTCGCTGCCGTCATCGGGCCGGCCGTGCTGGGAAACCACCGTGATCACTTCCGGGTGGCGTAGCAGGATCTCGCGCATCTTGCGCGTCTCCGCCTCGCCATCCTGCAGGGAGAGGGTCATGGGCATCGAAGCGCGAATCCAGAAGTTGCCTTCTTCCAGGTGAGGCAGGAATTCACTGCCCAGTCTCATTCCCAGAAATCCGCAGGCCACAAGGAATACCACGCCGGCAACTGCGGCGAGGACGCGATGTTTCAGCATCATGCGCAGCGCAGGATCGAAGGGACGGTGCAGCGCGCGGACGACGAGGGTTTCAGCCTCCTCGACGGTTTTGGGAAGCAACACGGAAGTGAGGACGGGGGTGATGGTGAAGGTAGCGATCAGTGCGCCGCCCAGGGCGTAACCGTAAGTGCGTGCCATGGGTCCAAAAATTTGACCTTCCACACCCTGCATCGTGAAAAGTGGCACGAAAGCAGCGACGGTGATGAACGTCGAAAACAGCACCGCGTGATCCACCTGAATGGCACTGATGAGAATGAGCCGCAGTCGGTCCGTCCAACCATGGACGGGTGAAGCATGGTCCGGCGAGCGTGTGGGATCCGGCCCCCAGTTTCCTTCCGCCAGACGATGGATCAGTGTCGATCGTTCTTCGGGAGCGA
>JASHTO010000157.1 GCA_030040515.1 Terriglobia bacterium | reverse complement strand
CAGACCAACGACAAATTGGACGAAATCCTGCTGGAGTCCGTTTCCAATACCGAGAAGCTGGAAAAGCTGCGTGCGGAACTTGGCGGAAAGAAGGAAGAAGGTAAAGAGGAAGTGAAGGAGGGCGGCAATGCCTAAGGATGCTAAAGCTTCTGCACAAGCACAGACAACCGAACAAGTAGGTGAAAGGACATTACTCGACCAGATTGTCGAAACTGGCAGAGTGGGGACCGATGCCGCCTCTCGCGAACGCGGCAAGAGTCTGGTGAAGGAATTCATCAGCCAGGTTTTGGCGGGCGAAGTCACAGTTTCCAAAGACACCGAAGCGATGATCAATGCCCGGATTGGGCAGATCGATCATTTGCTCTCCATCCAGCTCAACGAAATCCTCCATCATCCCACCTTCCAAAAGCTGGAAGGCACGTGGCGCGGCGTTAAGTACCTGATCAGCCAGAGCGAAACCAGCGCCATGTTGAAGATCAAGGTGCTGAATGTCTCGAAGAAGGACCTTCTGCGTGACCTCCAACGCGCTCCGGAGTTCGATCAAAGCGCGGCCTTCAAGAAGGTTTACGAAGAGGAGTTCGGGGTGTTCGGCGGGCAGCCTTACGGGGCGCTGATTGGCGATTACGAGTTCGGCAAGCATCCGGAAGACCTGGAGTTGCTGGAGAAGATGGCGGCGGTGGCGGCGTCAGCGCATGCACCCTTCATCTCCGCGGCCTCTCCAACCCTCATGAATATGGAAAGCTACACGCAGTTGGATCAACCCCGGGACATCGGAAGGATCTTCGACACGACGGAATACGCCAAATGGAAAGGATTCCGCCAAAGTGACGACTCGAAGTACGTGTGCCTTACTTGTCCCCGGGTGCTGATGCGTTTGCCTTATGGCCGGGACACCGTGCCGGTGGATGCCTTCAATTATGAAGAGGGCGTGGATGGCACGGACCACAGCAAGTACCTGTGGGGTAATGCCGCTTACGCGCTTGGAGCCCGGATGACGCAGGCTTTCTCGCAATACAATTGGTGCACGGCGATCCGTGGCGTGGAAGGCGGCGGGCTGGTGGAAGGCTTGCCCTCTCACACCTTCCATACCGATGAGGGCGACGTCGCGCTCAAATGTCCCACCGAAATCGCCATTACCGACCGGCGTGAGAAGGAACTTGCGGATCAGGGTTTGGTGCCGCTGGTCCATTGCAAAGGCACGGACAAGGCGGCATTCTTCAGCGTCCAATCCTGCAACAAACCCAAGGTTTATGACAGCGATGCGGCAACGGCCAACGCGCGCATTTCGGCCCAACTTCCGTACATGATGGCCACCTGCCGGTTCGCTCACTACCTGAAGGCCATGATGCGTGACAAGATCGGCAGCTTCATGTCCAAGGACGATTGCTGGCGCTTCCTGAATCGCTGGATCAGCCAGTACGTGACCCAGGATGACAATGCGGACCAGGCCACCAAGGCGCAATTCCCCTTGCGGGAAGCGCGTGTGGATGTCGAGGAGATCAAGGGGAAGCCGGGCTGCTACCGGGCAATCTCGTATCTTCGCCCCCGCTTCCAGTTGGATGAGCTCAGCGTTTCGCTTCGCCTGGTAGCGGACTTGCCGGAACCGGCAAAGCGGTGAGGTTCAAGTTCGTAGGTCAGGCGGGATTTTCGGCAATATGCCAGTGTGCCGACAACCCGTGTGGTTAATTCATAGAGGAAAAGGAGGAAGGAGCAATGCCCAGTGATTACTATCTGCTGATAACCGGGGTCAACGGTGAATCGCAAGCGCAAGGAATGACGAACAACATTGAGCTTGATTCCTGGAGTTGGGGAGCATCGAATATGGCTAGCCTGGGCGGAAAGGGACTGTCCGCCGGAAAGCCCTCGTGTACAGATTTCTCCTGCAGTTTCCCCTTGGAAGCTGCCAGCTTCCAACTGATTCAAAACCTGACGAAGGGGACCCACATTGCCACCAGCACGTTCACGGGTCGCAAGACAGGAGGCGGGGGGACGCCTTACAGCTACCTCGTCATCACTCTGACGAACTGTTTCATTACCTCTGTCTCGATGGGCGGAGGATCTTCAGGAGTTCCTCCGATAAGCCTTACCATCGCTTACGAGAAGATTCAGTATCAGTATTACACGCAGGATACATCGAGTGGCTCAGTTACCCTGGCGGGCTCAGCGACGTTCGATCAAAAGCAAGTCGCATCCTCGTGAAGTCGCCTGCCCAGGCTGGCAAGACCGGAGGGGAGTTGTTTTCACAGCCAATCGCGCAAGGGGCTGTGAGAGCACTCCCCTCATTATGTCAATTGCCTGCCGGCGTCGAAGGAATTGCTGCAGCATCGGCGCAAGTGGCGGACAGGTTGCCCCTCATACGAAGGCGTTAGGTGGTGAGAGTTGGTGTTACACGGAACGACATAAGCGTTTGCATATTTGGCTTAGCGGCGGTCTATGACCGCCGGTCGGCGCTCGCCCTGCGACCCAAAGCCGTCTTCTGGCGATGGGTCGTAGAGCGCCGCTACAATTTATGTCGCTCTGTAGAGATCCGCATTAATATCTATCCACGGAGTGCCGGAGATGAGCTCACAAGAGTTGTTTCAAGCCGGCCGATTGTCTGATGCGCTGAAAGCGCTCACGGCGGAAGTTCGGGATAACCCCACCGACGCGCGCCGCCGAACATTCCTCTTTGAACTCTTATGTTTCGCCGGAGATTTTGAGCGCGCCGACAAGCAACTCGAGGTGCTGGGACAAGCGGGACCCTCGAGTGAGTTGGGGGTTCTGCTCTATCGCAGCGCGCTCTATGCGGAGCGGCAGCGGCAGGATCTTTTCAGCCGGGGAGAGTATCCGAAGCGTTCGGAAACACCCGCGACACCCCGTACCGGGACGCTCAACGGGAAGCCCTTCACCTCGTTTTCAGACGCCGATCCGAGGCTCGGATCCCGGCTGGAACTCTTTGCCGCAGGCACCTACCTGTTGCTTCCCCTTGAGCATGTGGCCTCCATCAAAATCGAGCCCCCGAAGCGGCTGCGGGATCTCCTATGGACGCCAGCAGCGGTCAGCACTTTCCCCTCATTCAAAGGTGCAGAACTCGGTGAGGTTCTTCTTCCCGTGCTTTCTCCCTCCTCCTGGCAACATTCGGATGAAGCGGTCCGGCTCGGAAGGGCCACGGTTTGGGAGCAGCGCGAGGGATACCCCGAGGAGGTTCCGTTCGGCCAAAAAATGTGGCTGGTGGACGACGAAGAAATCCCCTTCCTGGAACTGCGCTCCTTGGAGTTCGCCCCTGCCCAGCCAGGAGAATGATGAAACATGGCACTCGCTGAGAGTCTAATAAAACCCATCGAAGGTGAGAATCCCAGCGGCGCGGATCTTCGCTACGATGACTTGTATGCGAAGATCAAGGAAGCCCGGCGCGAAGAGGCTGTCCCCCCCCCGGGCATGTCCGAGAGTGACCGCAAAGTTGCCGACAATCCTCTGGTCATCAAACTTGCCACAGAGGCCCTCTCCAAAAAGACCAAGGACTTGTGGCTGGCGGTATGGTTGACGGAAGCCTCAATCAAGACCATCGGCTTCAGCGGCCTCTGCGACGGCCTGGCCCTTTGCCACGGTTTGGTGGACAAGTTCTGGGACACGCTATATCCCGAAATTGAAGATGGCGATTCGGAGTTGCGGGCCGCGCCCCTGGAGTTCCTGGCGACGAAGCTCGATCTTCCTCTCAAGAGCGTCCCCCTCTATCAAAAAGCCCCCTACGGCCTTACGGACGTGCAAGAATCCCGCAAACTGGGATATGAGGCCGACACCAAGAACGACGACGCAAAAAAGGCCCGTGCCAAGGCGATTGAGGAAGGCAAGGTGGCTTTGGAGGTGTTGGACAAGAGCTTCGAAGAATCACCCAAGGCTTTCTATGTTAAGTCTGAAAAGGACCTTGACGAAAGTCTCAAAGCCCTCGGCTCGCTCAAAGAACTTTGCAACGAGAAGTTTGGTGACGCCGCGCCTTCCCTCAACAAGCTGGAAGGATTGCTGGGAGAGATTCGCCCGGTTGTACACGGATTTCTCCAGAAAAAACGTGAAAAGGAGCCGGATCCTGTTGAAGAGGTTGCGGCGGAGGGGGGCGGCGAAGCCGGCGGGGAGGAAGGAGCCGCTGTCCGGGCAGGCGGGCCAGCCGGTCCCAGCGGCATCGTTATACCGATCGCCGACCACGAGCCCGCCGAGCGCCGTTCAGCGATCACCGCCGTAGCCAGCGCTGCGGCGGCTCTGCGTAAAATCGATCCCTCCAACCCCGCTCCCTACCTCATGATGCGCGGCCTGCGTTGGGGCGAGTTGCGAGCTGCCTTGAGCAAACAGGATTTAACTTTGCTGGAAGGCCCGCCCTCGGAACTTCGCCGGCACATCAAGCGGCTGGCCATTGAGGGGAAGTGGACCGAATTGCTCGAGGCCACGGAGAACTCCATGTCCCTTCCTTGCAGCCGCGCCTGGCTGGACCTCCAGAAATTCACGGTGGACGCTTGCGCGGGATTGGGCAGTGAATATTCCGGTATTGCCATCGCCATTCGCAGCGAACTGAAGACCCTGTTGCGCGACTTTCCGCAGGCGATGGATGCCTGCCTGCTCGATGACACTCCTGCCGCGAATCATGAAACTCGCGCGTGGTTGCAGGACCTGATGGCCGAAAAACCCGCTCCTGTCCCTGCCCCTGCTCCCGCTGCGGACGGTGCCCCGGTTCCGGAAGGCGCTCCTCCCGCGGAGGGCGCCCCGCCGATGGCGGCTCCGGTCATCGAAAACCACTCCGCGCCCGGCTGGCACCGGAAATTTGTGGACAGCTACGATCTGGCCCTTGAAGCGCTAAAAGCCGGCCAGGCGGAAAAGGCCATTGACACCATGACGAACGAGGTGGAGAGGCAGCTTACCGGAAGGGGAAAGTTCTTCCGCAAATTGCAGCTCGTCGAAATCTGCGTTGCGGCCGGAAAAGCCCCTATTGCCCAGCCCATGATTGATGAGTTGGCGCAGAGCATCGAAAACAATAAGTTGGAATCGTGGGAAAATCCCAAAACCATTGCCAAAGCCCTGGTGACGATCATGAAGAACAGTGTACGCATTCAGAACGATCAAGGGGCGCGACAACAATTGTTCCAAAGAGTCGTTCGCCTCGATCCCGTTCAGGCCGTCACCAATCTTGGAGGCTAATGCCACCGGTTGAGAAGGAAGGCCCTGTAACCTTATCGGTCTTGGACCGGCTCATCGACCAGGAACCGGAACGAAATCTGGAGCCCCCCATGATGAGGGCCCAGTCGCTGCGGGAACTGCGTGCCGCTTTGCGCCGGGACCTGGAGTGGCTTTTCAATACACGCTGCCCCATCGAGGAACCCCCGGAATCGCTTCGGGAAGTCGAGCGCTCGATTTACAATTATGGCGTTCAAGACACCTCCAGTCTCTTCCTGCGGTCGTCGAAAGACCAGGAATTCCTGACGAAATCCATCAAAACCGCCATCAACATGTTCGAGCCGCGGCTGATGGGTGTGAAAGTGAACCTCGAACCCTCTTCCGACGAAGTGCGTGGGATCCACTTCACCATCGAAGGGATGCTCCGCATGGACCCCGCTCCGGAACCGGTTTTCTTTGACACGCTGTTAGAGCCGACGAAGGGCGAATACAGGGTCAAGAGCGAATAGCATGCGGGACGAACTTCTCGACTATTACGAAAATGAACTCACTTTCCTCCGGCAGATGGGGAAGGAATTCGCCGAGAAGCACCCCAAGATTGCCTCACGGCTGCAACTGGATGCGAATCGCTGTGACGACCCGCATGTGGAGAGGCTCCTGGAGGGCTTCGCTTTTCTCGCCGCGCGCATCCATCTCAAAATTGACGATGAATTCCCGCAGATTACCGAGGGATTGCTCAACGTCCTCTATCCCCATTTTCTTCGCCCCATCCCTTCCATGACCATCGCCCAATTCCGGCTTGACCCGGAGCAGGGCAAGCTCACCTCCGGTCTCAACATCCCGCGCGGCTCAATCCTGTATTCGCGGCCGGTGGATGGGGTTCCGTGCAAGTTCCGCACCTGCTACGACGTCACTCTGTGGCCGGTTGAGGTGGCCGATGCCAAGTGGGTGACCCCGGACAAGCTTAATCCTCCCTTTCGCGCCCCGGATGCCGTGGCGGCTCTGCGGGTGGAGCTTCGCTGCCTCGCGGATGTCACTTTCGAGAAGCTTCAAATGCCTTCGTATCGGTTCTATCTGCACGGCGAGAGCGACGTGGTCAACACGCTCTACGAGCTGCTTTCCAACAATTGCCGGCAGATCGTCGTTCGGGACCCTGACAATGCCAGGAAGCCTGTTCACACGCTCAACGCCGGCTCACTGCGCCCTATGGGCTTCCAGGAATTGGAGTCCGTGCTGCCTTATCCGCGCAGGTCTTTCCAGGGTTATCGGCTCCTTCAGGAGTATTTCTCCTTTCCGGAAAAATTCTTCTTTTTCGAATTGGGCGGCCTGGATCAACCTCTGAAAGCGGTGGGCGGCGGAAAAGCGGAAATCATTTTCCTGGTCTCACCCTACGAGCTCGAGGAGCGGCACCAGAGGCTGGCTCTGGCGGTCACCGCCAAGGCGATTGTTTCGGGCGCCTCGCCGATTGTCAATCTGTTCCCGCAGGCCGCCGAGCCCATTTTGCTGACGCAAAGGCGGTCGGAGTATCCGGTTGTCCCGGACGCGCGACGGAGAATGGCCACAGAGATTTTCTCCATCGATGATGTGGTCAGCACGGATCCGGTAACGCACGAACTGACCCACTATGAGCCGTTCTACTCTTACCGGCACCGAACCTTGATGGAGAAAAAACAAACCTTCTGGTACTCCACGCGGCGTCCCTCCACCCGCAAAGGCGATGAGGGTTCGGAAGTCTCATTGTTCCTGGTTGACCTTTCCATGCGGACCAGCCTGCCGGAAACGCAGGTGATCACGGCGCATTGCACTTGTACGAATCGCGACATTCTGACCCGGTTGCCGTTTGGGAACGAGCGTGGTGACTTTGAGGTGGAGGGAGTCGCTTCGCTCAAGGGTGCTGTCGCCTTGCGCAAGCCGACTCCCACTCTCCGTCCCCCCATGCAGCGGAATGCTTTATGGCGTTTGATTTCCCATTTGACTTTGAATTACCTCTCCATCGTCGATGAAGGCAAGGATGCCCTGCAGGAAGTCCTGAGGCTCTACAATTTTTCTGATTCCGCCGACCTGGACAAGCAAATCGGCGGGATTGTCAGCGTGAGCAGCAAACGGCATTTTGCCCGCATCATTTCCGAAGGTGGAATCGCTTTTGCGCGTGGGACCCAGGTGCAGTTGGAGTTTGATGAAGACGAATATGCGGGAGGAGGAGTGTATCTCTTCGCCGCCGTCCTTGAGCAATTTCTGGGCCTGTATGCGTCGCTGAATAGTTTCAGCCAGTTAGTCGTCAGAACTCGCCAACGCAGAGGATTATTAAAACAATGGCCACCGAGAGCCGGCCAAGTGATCCTGATGTAAGCGCCTCCACGGCGGAAACCGAACTCCGGGAGCAACCCTTCCTGTTCGAGTTCTTTCAGGCCGTCCGTCTGCTCGAACGCCTGTTCCCCGAGCGAACGCCGGTGGGGAGGTTTAATCCTCCTGCCGCTGAGGTCATCCGCTTCGGCGCCCATTCAACCCTCGCCTTTCCTCCCAGCGCCATCGAATCCCTCGAGTGGACCCAGAAGGATAAAGTGGGAAAGATGACGGTCAACTTCATGGGATTGACGGGGCCCGATGGTGTCCTCCCGCTTTACTACACTTCCCTGCTGGGGGAGCGTATTCGCGCTGGGGATGAATCGCCGGCCGATTTCTTCGATATTTTCAATCATCGTATGATTTCGCTCTTTTTCCTGGCATGGGAAAAATACCGGTTCTCCATTGCCTATGAGCGCGAGGGATTGGACCAGTTTTCACATCATTTGCTGGATTTAATCGGCATGGGGACTCCCGGCCTGCAAGACCGGCTCTCCGTGCCTGATGATTCGCTACTCTATTACGCTGGTCTGCTGGCCCAGCGCCCACGCTCGGCAGAGGCCCTGCAAAGCATTCTAGGGGATTACTTCGAAGTTCCCGTCCAGGTTGAGCAGTTTGCGGGCGGATGGTATCCCCTCGACCGCCATACCCAGACGTCTCTCGATGCGGGATTCGGCGAATCCGAGCAATTGGGGGTCGGGGCGGTGGTGGGCGACGAAGTGTGGGATCAGACTGCACGGGTGCGCGTTGCGATCGGGCCCTTGACCTTGCAACAGTATCAGGACTTCCTGCCGCAAGGCTCCGCCTTCAACTCCCTCCGCTCCCTGACGACATTCTTTACGGATGGAGTAATGGATTTTGAAATTAAACTGGTGTTGGGCCGCACGGATGTTCCTGTGTGCGAGCTGGGCGCTGAAGGGGAAGATGCTCCCCAACTCGGCTGGCATACTTACCTTAAGACGCGCCCGATGATCGTCGACGCTTCGGAAACCATTCTTCAATTATGGGAAGGAAACCCGCATGACTATCAATCTAAAGTCGCTGATCGGAAAACTAAATGACTTTACGCGCAAGACCCTGGAAGCATCAGCAGGCCTGTGCCTGGCGCGCACGAACTATGACATCGAAGTCGAGCACTATGTCATGAAGCTTCTCGATCAGCCGGACGGTGATTTTGCCGCGATCGTGAATCGCTTCAACATTGACAAGTCGCGCCTCACCGCCGAACTGACCCGCAGCCTCGACAAGCTCAAAAAGGGAAACGCCCGCACTCCCACCCTCAGCCCCACGGTCGTCAAAATGCTGACTGAGGCCTGGACGATTGGGTCCATCGAATTTGGATCCGGGGAGATTCGGACGGGCTTCACGGTGCTGGCTCTGCTTTCCAATGATGACCTCAGCCGTTTGGTTCGGGAGGTCAGCAAGGAAATGCAGAAGATCGAAGCGGAGGTTTTGCGCAAGGATTTTCTCTCCATCATGGAGCGTTCCGAGGAAGAGATGGCGGCGCCGGTGTCGGCGGCACCTGGCGCTCCAGGCGCAGCCAAACCTGCAGGTGGGGGCAAGACTCAAAATCTTGACCAATTCACCGTCAATCTTACGGAGAACGCCAAGACGGGCAAGATCGATGCCGTGCTGGGAAGGGATAAGGAGATTCGCCAGATCGTCGATATCCTCATGCGGCGCCGACAAAACAATCCCATCCTGACCGGCGAGGCCGGAGTCGGAAAAACCGCCGTGGTGGAAGGTTTCGCCGCGCGCGTCGCCAAGGGGGACGTACCGCCGCCACTTCGCAACGTCGTCGTGCGCACTTTGGATTTGGCCCTGCTCCAAGCCGGAGCGGGCATCAAGGGAGAGTTTGAAAATCGCCTCAAAGGGTTGATTGAAGAGGTCAAAGCTTCTCCCGTCCCCATCATTCTGTTCATCGACGAGGCGCACAACATGATTGGCGCGGGCGGGCAGGCCGGCCAGAATGACGCCGCTAACCTGCTGAAGCCTGCATTGGCGCGCGGCGAAATGCGCACCATCGCCGCAACCACCTGGTCCGAATACAAGAAGTACTTTGAAAAGGACCCCGCACTGGCGCGGCGCTTCCAGGTGGTGAAAGTGGAAGAACCTCTGGAAGACCAATGTTCCGTGATGCTTCGCGGCATCGTTCCCTCCTTGGAAAAGCATCACCAGGTTCGGATTCTGGATGAAGGGCTGACTTCCGCAGTGAAGCTCTCCCATCGGTATCTTGCGGGAAGGCAATTGCCCGACAAGGCGGTGAGCATTTTGGATACGGCCTGCGCGCGTTTGGCCCTCGGACAAAGCGCCACACCGCCGGCGATTGAAGATGCAACGCGTCAATTGGACGACTTGGATGTCCAGCGCGGGATTCTCGAGCGTGAGATGGCGATTGGGGCGGATCACGCCGAACGGCTGGCGGAAATCGCCAAACAAAAGACCGAAGTGGAAGGCCGCTTGAAAACTTTGAAGGAGCGCTGGACCAAGGAATTCGACCTGGTTGCGAAGATCCGGGCTCTCCATGCGCAAATCGAGGGCAGAAAGGGAGGGGCTTCCGCTGCCGCGCCCGCACAGCCCGCGGCGGCTGCGGCCGCGCCTGCTCCTGCGGCGGAAGCAGCGAGCGCTACGGCAGCGGCCACGGCTCCTGCTCCGGCTCCTGCCGCGCCTGCCAACCCGGAAGCCATGCGCGCCGAACTCGCCAAACTGGAAGCCGAACTCGCCGCCCTGCAGGGTGAGACACCCATGATTCGAGTGGCCGTAGACGGCCAGATCGTGGGCGAAGTGCTCTCCGCCTGGACAGGAATCCCGGTCGGGAAAATGCTGAAGGACGAAATCTCCACCGTCCTCTCTCTTGGTTCGTTCATGGGAAAGCGCGTCATCGGCCAGGATCACGCTCTGGGTATGATCGCGCAGCGAGTGCAGACCTCCCGTGCTGCGTTGGATGACCCGAACAAGCCCATTGGAGTCTTTATGCTGGTGGGTCCCAGCGGAGTGGGAAAGACGGAGACGGCGCTGGCGCTTTCCGATTTGCTTTACGGTGGCGAACATAATCTGATCACGATCAACATGTCGGAATTCCAGGAGGCTCACACGGTTTCAACCTTGAAGGGCTCGCCCCCAGGATATGTGGGTTATGGCGAGGGCGGTGTTTTGACGGAAGCCGTCCGCAGGCGCCCGTACTCCGTGGTTCTGCTCGATGAAGTGGAGAAAGCGCATCCCGATGTCCTTGAACTCTTCTATCAGGTTTTCGATAAAGGCAACATGGAGGATGGTGAGGGTCGCGAAATCGATTTCAAGAACACGATCATCATTCTCACCACCAACGCCTGCACCGATCAAATGATGAAACTGTGCGCGGACAAGGAAACCATGCCCTCAGCGGAGGGAATCATCAAAGCCATGAGGCCCGAGTTGAACAAGATTTTCAAACCGGCATTTCTGGGGCGGATGGTGCTCATTCCTTATTTCCCCATCGGCCCAGATTCTCTCAGGCTCATCATCGAATTGAAGCTGGGAAGAATTAAGAAGCGGATCGAAGAAAACCACAAGATTCGCCTTACCTATGAGTCGGCCCTGGTTGACACGGTGGCCAGCCGCTGCACGGAAGTCGAGAGCGGCGCACGCAATGTGGACAACATTCTCACCAACACTCTGCTGCCGGATATTTCCCGGGAGCTGCTGGGGCGAATGGCTCAGGGTGAAAAGGCGACAAGCTTCCACGTCGGCGTCGGTGCCGATGGAGGATTCGTGTATCACTAAATCCGTGACCTCCAACGCAGATTAACGGGCTGATCGGATGATGATTAAAATAAGAAAGTGAGGAAAGTCGGGGCGCCCGATTCCTCGACAAGAGATGCAGGAAACTAATGCCTGACCTCAGTATTGCACCCTGAGGGCCTTCAAGCCCTGGGGAGGTGCCGGACTGGAAGCAATTGCGTCGCGGCATGCAGGAAAGGATAGCACCGTGGGAGCCTCTGGATCATCGTACACACAAGCCAATAGGATGTTGTCGATCAGCACACCTCTCGGCACGGATGCGCTGCTGTTGCATTCGTTGAATGGCCACGAAGGGATTTCCCGCCTCTTCAGCTACCAACTCGAGATGCTGGCATACCAGAATGATTCGATAACATTTAGTCAAATTGTCGGACAGAACGTCACGATTACCATAAACCTTGCCGACGGCACCCCCCGCTACATTAACGGCTACGTCAGCAAATTTGCGCAAGCCGAAACGGATGATCGTTACTTCACTCGCTATACCGCGGAGGTGGTTCCCTGGTTGTGGTTCCTTACCCGCAGCTCCGATTGCTGCATCTACCAGAATTTGGCCGTTCCGGACATCATCACGCAGGTATTTGGGCTGTTTTCGGTGGCAAATTTCCAGAATAAATTGACGGCTACCTATCCCACACTCGAGTATTGCGTTCAATACCGCGAGACCGCCTTCAACTTTGTGTCCCGGCTGATGGAGGA
>JASHTO010000013.1 GCA_030040515.1 Terriglobia bacterium | reverse complement strand
TGTCGGCCGTCGACGATCATGGAAACGACATTCTGCCCTTGCTTTTGAAGCAGGACGGCCGCTACCCCGCAGATTTCGCGCGCGATCGCATCCTGGGGATGGCGGAGCCGCACACCCTCACGCTTGACCTGGGCAAGTTGCCGGCCGATGCTCCGGTAAGCTTGTGGCTGAACGGCTGGGTATTCTGGACGGACTCCAATGCCGCCCGCGCGCTCATGTCCAACCGCAAGCTCACCATGGTCTCGCCCTACTTGCAGGTGCGTGACGCCTCCGGGAAATGGGTCACCGTGGTTTCCGATATGGGACTGCCCAGCGGCACGCATCGCACCATGCGCGTGAACCTGGCGGGCAAGTTTCTTTCCGCCGATCGTCACGTGCGCATCGTAACCAACCTCTGTGTTTATTGGGATCAGATTTTCTTCACGACGCAGGAAGGGCCTGCGCCCGCGCCGGTGGAAATGCCTCTGGCCAGCGCCGACCTGCACTATCGCGGTTTCTCGACCCCCGCCAGTGATCCGCAGCACGTGACGCCTGACTCCTTTGATTACGAACGGGTGATGTCCGCGGCGCCGTGGAATCCCCTGCGCGGCAACTACACGCGCTACGGTCCCGTGGAAAGGTTGCTCGCCCGCTCCGACGATGAGATGGTGGTCATGGCGACGGGTGACGAGCTGACGGTGGAGTTCAGCCCTCGCTCGCTCCCCACCCTGAAGCCGGGATGGAAGCGCGATTACTTCCTTCGTCTGCGTGGCTACGCCAAGGATGGGGAACCCAACACCGCCTTTGCCTGGACTGTCGCCCCCTTGCCCTTTAGCGGCATGTCCAATTACCCGCCAAGCTCGGGCGACCGCGCGCCAAGTGCGCCGGAGTATCAGGATTACCTCCGCCAATATCAAACGCGGCCCGGCCACGTGCTGATTCCGCCACTGGAGCCGGCGGTTCAATAAGCAGGATTGGCACTGGGGAGTGCTCGGCAAGGATTCGGTTTAGGTGGCGAAGAGAACCCGAAAGGTCCCAGGGTTAGGGCGTCTTTCCGTAACCGCCTTGCGCAGTAAGGGCGGCGCGGGCACGATACATGTCCGGATCATCCGGCTGCCATGTCGCCAAGCCGTCCACGTATCGGTTGCACATGCAGAACATCGCGGCAATCAGGACGGTATCGTGAATCTCCAGGTCGGTTGCGCCCTCGCGGCGGGCGCGGGCGATGTCTCCCTCCGTGACATACTTCCCGGACTGCTGCACCTTGCCGGCGATCGCCAGCAGCGCCTTGAGCTTGGGGGAGACCCCTGCTCCTTGATAGTCCTGCTTCACATCCGCCACGAGCTTTTCATTGCCTCCAAGATGATATGCGGCAATGGCTCCATGAATGTTCTGGCAAAAGAAGCAGTCATTTTGAGAGGAAACGTAGGTAGCGATGAGTTCACGCTCGCCGGGCGTCAAGGTGCTCGGCCCGCGGAGCAGCACTTCCGCCAGCGCGTTGATCGGCTTCGCGGTTTCAGGACGAAACGCCAAGGGGCCGCGAATCCCCGGCAGTCCTTCCGGCAAGTTAATATAAGGCATGAGCCCCTCGGGAGTTTACGCTTTCGCCGTTTCCGTTTTCGCGGGCGGCGCATCTGCTCGAATATAACCTTCGTCGGCCATCCTGGCGCCCATTTGACGGAACAAATCGGCATCGTGCGGCGCCCAGGTTCCCAACCCATCCACATAGCGATTGTACATGCAAAAAGCCGCGGCAATCAGTACAGTGTCGTGAATCTCCAGGTCCGTTGCGCCTTCCCGCCGCGCTCGCGCGATGTCGGCGGGCGTCACGTTTTTCCCGCCTTGCTGCACCTTGCCGGCGATGGTCAGCAGCGCCTTGAGCTTGGCCGAAACCGGGGCGGCTTCGAAGTCTTCTTTGACGGCCAACACAATCTGCTCATTTCCGCCGAGGTGGTGCGCCGCTGCCGCGCCGTGGCTCGTCTGGCAAAAATAGCAGTCGTTGCGGGAAGAAACGTAGGTTGCAATCAGTTCCCGTTCTCCTGGGCTGAGCGTGCTCGGTCCTCGCAGCAGGACCTCCGCCAACTCGCGCATGGGCTTTGCGGTTTCCGGCCGAAACGCGAATGGACCGATAATGCCCGGCAGCCCTTCTGGAAGTTTGATATGAGCCATGAGTCAACTCCTCCTCATCGGTTGAAAGCAGCCCAACGGTCGTAAAACTTCCTGGGCTACATTGCCGGCACTTGAATCGCCCCAGAGGCGCCAGCCCCCGTACAAAAAGCGCCGGCGCCGCGGCTTTTCGTTGCCTTCAGTTACCCATTACTTCGATCGGCTCTTCGCCTCCCGGCCGCAGGTAACCTTCTTTGGCAGTCTTCGCCCCTATCGCGCGATAAACTTCCGGGTCACGAGGCGCCCATGTAGCGAGCCCATCAACGTAACGATTGAACATGCAAAATGCCGCGGCGATCAGGACCGTATCGTGAATTTCCAGGTCAGTCGCACCCTGTTGACGCGCCCGCTCGATATCACTTGCACTCACCTGCTTGCCGGATTGTTGAACTTTGCCGGCAATGGTGAGCAGCGCCTTCAGTTTCTCAGAAATCGCGGCCGTCTCAAAATCCTTCTTGACTTCGTCGATGAGCTGAAAATTCCCGCCCAAATGCTGAGCGGCGGTGGACCCGTGGCAGGTCTGGCAGTAGTAGCAGTCGTTTAAAGAAGACACGTAGGTGGCGATGATCTCGCGCTCGCCGGCCGAAAGCGAATGGGGAGCGTGCAGAAGTATTTCGGCCAACTCGCGCAGCGGCTTGGTTGTTTCCGGCCGGAACGCCATGGGTCCCCGAATTCCGGGGAAGTTGGGGGGAAGTTGGATGTGCGGCATGGCTCAACTTTTCTGTCAAATCTGAAAATAGACTCGTGACCGACGCCTGTTTTTCGGCGTGAAAATCTCTGAAATGCCAGCATCCCTGGCCGTCATAATTTACCAAACGCCAGCCTAGAACAAAAACTTCAACGCAAACTGAATTTGGCGCGGCGGAAGCGCCGTTTGGACCTGGCCGAACGTTGGCGAGTTCAAATCGTCATTGGGCACGCCAAAGTTCACGTGGTTCAGGATATTGAACATCTCGGCGCGAAACTCCAAGGTCATCGCCTCTCGCATCCGGAAGTCCTTAAAAATCGCGAAATCCCATTCCTGTTCCCCCGCGGCCTGAACAATGTTACGGCCCGCGGTGCCGAACGTCCCGGGTATCATATCCCGTTGAAATGCGGACGTGTTGAACCATTCGCTCGCGGTCTTGGGTCCATTGTTGGGATTCCCGACCAGGTTGGGGCGGTCACCCACGAAACCCGAAATCTCCGGCGAATCGCCCTGCAGCGACGGATCGCTCGAATCATACACGGTGAAGGGCGTGCCGGTTGACGCCGAGTAGATGCCGTTCAGGTCCCAGTTGGCGAACGCATTCTTGTACCAAGTCTTCTCGTCCCTCCAGAAGGGCAACTGGTATTGGTAGCTGAACACCAGGCGCTGGCGCGCGTCGAAGAGAGACCGACCGTATTCGGCCTCCAAATCCCAGGGGTTTTGGGCCAAATCGTTCTCTCCGGCGACTAGCGTTGGGGCTGACCCGGTTATGTTGAAGCTCGAGACGTCATCCATCGTCCTCGAGTAGGTGTAGGAAGCCAGAAAGGCCAGGCCATTGCTCAGCCGCTTCCGCAGGCTCGCCTGGAGTGCGTTGTAGTCGGAGTTGGTAATGCCGGAGATCAGGCCGATCGACCCGTAGTAGCAATTCGGATCGGCATCGTCGCACGTTCCCGCCACGCCTCCATTCGAATAAGGCCGCCAAAAATTCTGGTTGCCTTGTCCCTCATCGGAGAAGCATTGGCCTTGTTCGGCTGAACCCGCCGGCAACGTGGAACAAAGCGTGGGGGGATTGCTTTCAATGAAGCGCGGCAGCTTGGTGCCTTTGGTTCCCACATAGCCGACGTCGAGCAGCCAGCTCTGGGCGAAGGACCGTTCAACGGTAAAGTTCCAGTCCTGAGCGTACGGCAGCCTGAGATGCGGGTCGAGCGTGAGCAGCGTGAGGCCCTGCGGCCCGTTAAACACGGGCGCAAAGGGATTTGGACCGGGGGGAATTGGATCGGCGTAGCTGGTGGCGAAACCCGGCGTGCTCACCTGGATCGTCTTGAACCAGGGCGGAGCGCTTTCCGGCGCTTGCAGAGGCCCGCCCTCTCCGTTGTAATACGGCTCAAAAAAGACGCCATAGGCGCCCCGGACAGCCCACTTGCCGCTGCCCGTGGGATCCCACGCGAATCCCAAGCGCGGCGCAAAGGCATTGTGCTCGGTCGGAATGAGTGTGCTCGGAACGCCCGAGTCGCCGGGGTACAACAGACCCAATGACGCTGTCGGCTCGACCGTCGATTGCCTTCCGGGCACGAACAGCGCGTTTTCATTATTGATCTCGTTGTAGGGGTGAGGCATTTCGTAGCGCAATCCCACGTTCAGGGTGAGGCGCCGCGTGGCTTTGAAGCTGTCCTGCGCGTAAAGGTTGTAGTTAATCGCGCGCATCCCGCGTGGAAGATCACCGCCCCCTTGCAGGAA
>JASHTO010000156.1 GCA_030040515.1 Terriglobia bacterium | reverse complement strand
AGCGGCTCCGCGCCCCGACCCTGCCTTTCGTAGAGCGCGCTGGGCAGTCCGCCGCGCCGGTACCGGTGGCCGATCCGCCGAACCGCTTGCGGGGTTAAATGCACGATCCGGGCCACTGCCGGGGCGGTTAAGCCCAGGGTCAACTGCTGCAGCGCCAGGGCGCGCAGTACCACTCGCACCTGCTGAATACCCGCGCGTAAAACTCGCCGAAGTTCTTTCTGATCCTCGGCAGATACTTGCACCTCGATAGGGCGTCGCGACATGCCCCAGTATAGGCTCAAACACCGCCTAAAAGAAACCACTATAGAATCTTTTCATGCAGTCAAAGGCGTAGCGCAGTTTTTGGAGTGTCAGGTTGTGCCAAGATTCTTCCAAACAGTTCCGTTGGAACGCTGTGACCAGATTGTAGGCAAGCCGAATGATTTCCAGGTAGAGCGCATTAGCTGCAAACGAGGCGGTGGGAATCTTGCGGAGGGCAAAGTCTTCGCGCAGTTCCCAAATGCGCGGTTCCATCCCGGCGCGGCCGTCGTAGAAGTGCCAGACGCCGACCGGCATGAAGGTACATATTTGGTTACCCAAGCGCGATAGACACAGCGCCCCAGAGTGAAGAGCGTAGTTTGTGATTCGTCTTCGGGAATGAATCGTTGCGCCAAGACGAAACGACGGGCCTGTGGCCAGCCATGCGGGCGATGCTTTAAGTCGGCCATTCCCACTGGCGATTGACGGATTCATATCGCAAGCCCGGGAGCAATCGCTTGGAGGCCTGAATCAGGCGAGCCACCACGGCGTATTGCGAAGCTCGGGCCTCGAGGATTTCCAAGATCGTATTAAAACCAAAGCCGGCATCGGCGCGAACTCGCAACTCTCGGATATCCGGCGGTACGTTCACGAAGCAGGTCGCCATTAATTCGACGCTGCCCTCCCAGGTGCCCGCGTTGCCGGGACGCAGGTCGGTATCCCATAGGCAGGATGAGTTGGCCTCGATGCAGAGCAGGAGGTTATACGGGTGCTTGCCGCGATAACGGGGATTGTAGCCGACCGCCGCATTCTCCTGACGTCCAAACACCGTGACCACACTGCTGTCGAGATCAAAGATCAAACGCGATCGGTGGCCTGAGAGATGGATAAAATTCTCAGGATCATTTGCGACAAACTATAGCGATGGTTGCGACGGAGATAGGTTAGATGTTGGGAAGGAAAGTTTCGTAATTGCAGCACTCGTAGAAATTCGCGGAAGAAGTAGATGCCGCCAAAATGGGTGAGACCCTTGTGATCACAGGCGCGACGCAGATTCCGCGGTGCATGGCGCATTCCGGGATTACCTCACCGAGGGTTATATTATCCCGAGACCACGGAAATGGCATGAAACCCTCGTCATTCCCGCATCACGATAACCTTCCCCCTCTCGAAATGCACCGGATTCAGGTATTAAACGCAGCGTCATAAGTAATTGCGTATTCTAAGGGTTTGTGGTTTCATGGAGGCATGAGACCACTGCAAATCGCTGATGCCGAGACCATAGTTTTGGGACTGCAAGACGAGATTCGCCGTTCGGAAGAATCGCGGTACGATCACCGGCTCCACGGGGTGTTGTTGGTTGCCCAAGGCGCGACCTGTCCGGAGGTCAGCCGCTTGCTCGGAGACTCGCCGCGCACCGTGGAGAACTGGGTCCGCCGCTTTGAGGCCCAAGGTCTGGCCGGACTGAGCGAGGGCCAACGCTCGGGGCGTCCTCGGCGTCTGAGCGGGGCGCAATTGCGGGAGGTAGAGGGGGCCCTGCGCCAGAGTCCTCGCGACTTGGGCTTGACCGGCACGCGGTGGGACGGGAAAACCCTGAGTGCCTGGATCAAGCAACGCTTCCAGGTTCATTTGCGGGTGCGCCAATGCCAGCGTCTGTTTCGGCAGCGGGGCTTTTGGCTGCGCAAGCCCCGCCCGCTGATTGCCCATGCGGATTTGGAACGGCAGAAGACGCATAAAAAAACTCCAGGAGCTAAGCCTCGATCTCACGGTTGATCTCTGGGCCATGGACGGAGTGCACTTTCAACAACACGGTTCGTGTTGTCGGATGTGGGTCCCGCCTGAGACCAAGCACCCTGTGCTACTTCACCAACCCACCCGGAAAAGTGCGGGCGATTATGGGGCGGTCCGCCTGCGCGATGGCCAATTCTTCTTCCGGCAGGAGACGGGCAAAAGTTCAACGCCCTGACCTGCTGGGAGTTCTGGAAGGAGCTTTGTGGCGCCAGCGCGCGCACCTCACGATCGGTGGTGGTGATTGCCGACAACGCCCGATATCACCATGCCCGGCTGCACCGCGACTGGCGGCAGCAAGAGGCGGAACATTTCTGCTTGGACTTCTTGCCGCCCTGCAGCCCGGAACTGAACCCGACGGAGCGGGTCTGGAAACTCAGGCGTCGGCTTTGTGTTCATAACCGCTACTTTGCCAGCTTGGGCGATGTCGCTCTCGCCGTCGAAACGGAGTTTGCAAACTGGACCAAACCCCATGACGCATTGCCCCGATTATGCGCAATTACTTAAGACGCTGTGTTTAGTTACTATTTTTCCGGAGTTCTTATAAACTTCAGAACCGTACGTCGATAACGGAAGGGGGGAATATATGATTTCTCGTCGGTCTCTTTTGGCAAATTCGGTAGTTGGCTTAAGTGCGGGAGCGTTAGCGCGGGCGGAGGCCCAGCAGTTGAACGGCCACGCGGCGCCGGTGTCTCCGAAGGATAACCTGAAGATTACGAAACTGGAGACATTTCTCGTCAAACCAAGGTGGCTGTTCCTGAAGATTCACACCAACGCCGGCATCGTCGGGCTTGGTGAGCCGTACTTGGAATCACGTGCCCTGGCGAGTGCGGCGGGGGTAAAAGAGGTTGAGCCTTACCTAATCGGCAAAGACCCGCGCCTTGTGATGCACCACTGGCAGAACCTTTATCGCAACCCTGTTTATCATGGTGGGCTGATTATGACCAGCGTGATTAGCGGGATTGACCAGGCGCTCTGGGACATAAAGGGCAAAGCGCTGGGATTGCCGGTTTACGAACTTCTGGGAGGACCCACGCGAAACCGCGTTCGGACTTACATGAACGCTCATTCGGTCGAAGAAGCGCAACAGCAGGTCGCGGCGGGATATACAGCAGTCAAACTTGGCCCAGGGCTTCCGCGCGGGGGAAAATACCTGGAACCCCCCGGTAATATCCGGCGCGCTGCCGAGATTTTCGCTCAGTATAGGAAAGCCTTGGGTGACGACATTGACATTGCCGTCGATTTTCACGGGGCCGTCGAACCTATGG
This sequence comes from Terriglobia bacterium, assembly GCA_030040515.1. GTDB lineage: Bacteria > Acidobacteriota > Terriglobia > UBA7540 > UBA7540 > Bog-366. The sequence continues at coordinate 574 of JASHTO010000156.1, read as the reverse complement.
TCGCCAAGGTGCTGATCAAAGCTCTCGAGGCGTACCAACCTGCTTGGATAGAGGATCCCGTGAATTGCGAAAACGTTGATGTGTTGGCGGAGGTCACGCATTCGACATACCTTCCGATCTGCGTCGGGGAAAGATTGACCGCGAAATGGTCCATTCGGGAGGTTTTGGAAAAGCGCGCGGCGGGCCTTTTGAACCCCGATATGAGCCATGCAGGTGGGATAACTGAGCTCTTGCGGTACGCTGGTTTGGCAGAAACTTATTATACTCCGATAGCCCCGCATGTCCCCTTGGGACCAATTGCTTTTGCCGCGGCGGTTCAATTAGCGGCCTCGATTCCGAATTTCCTGATGACAGAACACGTGACGCTGGGCGAGGGCTATTTGAAGAAGCCCTTCGCAGTTAAGGGCGGCTATGTCGATTTGCCCACCGCGCCCGGGCTCGGTATTGAGCTCGACGAAGAGGCCTTGGCCGACAAGCTTGGTGGCCCTGACTGGAGCCCCAATGAAACCTTTGATGCGGACGATGGCTCGGTCAAAGACGTATAAGCGCCACGCCAGCCCGGTCCGACCGGGGT
>JASHTO010000155.1 GCA_030040515.1 Terriglobia bacterium | reverse complement strand
AGGGAAAAGGGTAAAAGCAAGGCTCTGCTCTTGCGCTCTACATCTTCGTTCTCGCAGTTTGTCCGAATTCATGAATCTGATTTTCTGTGGCACGCCTGAGTTCGCTGTCCCCACCCTTGAAAAGCTTGTCGCGCAGAAATTTATTGTGAGCCTTGTGGTCACTAATCGCGATGAACCGAGTGGACGCGGGTATGAATTGAAGCCTCCGCCGGTTAAGGCGGCGGCGGCGCGCGCGGGCCTGGAAATTTACCAGCCGGCGAAATTGAGGGACCCCGCAGCAGTCGAATTCCTCTCGATCCGCCGGCCCGATGCCATTGTGGTGGTAGCTTACGGGCACATTCTTCCGCAATGGATGATCGACCTGCCGCGCCACGGCTGCCTCAATCTCCACGCCTCGCTTCTGCCCAAGTATCGCGGCGCGGCGCCGATTCAATGGGCTCTGATGCGCGGCGAAGCCGTGACCGGCGTCACCACCATGCGCATTGACGCGGGTTTGGATACGGGCGACATTCTCTTGAAGCGCGAAGTGGAAATTCATGACGATGACTCCTCGGAAACACTCAGCGCGTGCCTGAGTTACGTGGGCGCGGATCTGATGGTCGAAACCTTGCGGGGGTTGGAGCGTGGCGATCTGACGGCACAGCCGCAGGACCACACGCAGTCCACACTTGCACCCATTTTACGAAAAGAGGACGGGCAAATTGATTGGAGCCAGCCGGCGCTCGAGATTTGGAACCGAATTCGCGGCTTGCGGCCGTGGCCGGGGGCTTACACCCGGTTTCGCAACAAGACCCTGAACATTTGGGCCGCATCGCGCCCGACCATGGGCGAGACAATGCCGCTGGATCACGGAACAATTGTCGCAAGCCGCCAAAAATTACGCGTGGTCTGTGGGCAGGAAAGTTTGCTGGAGCTTATGGAAATTCAACTCGAAGGGCGCAAACGAATGCCCACCCGAGATTTCCTCAACGGTGTGAAGCTCGCGTCCGGTGAAAGATTCGAATGAGCAATGGGTATTCACTTTAGGTTTTAACCTTTAGCCTTTACCCTTTTCCCATGCCCATCTCTCCTGCCCGCATGACCGCCTACACGATCTTGCAGCGACTTGAATCCGGCCGTGATTTTGCTGTCGATTTGTTGCAGCGCCCTGAGGTTTCGGAATTGAAGGAGGCGGACCGGCGGTTGGCAACGGAGATCGTTATGGGAGTGCTGCGCTGGCGCGGCGAACTCGACTTTCAGATTGCAAAGTACTCTCGAAGAAAAGTGCAGGGACTTGATTCCGAAGTCCGCATCATCCTTCGCATGGGGATGTATCAAATTCGATTCCTCGATCGGGTTCCCAACCGCGCTGTGGTGGACGACGCTGTCGATCTGACCAAGGCTGCGCGGAAGCGGTCAGCGGCCGGCCTTGTGAATGCGGTCCTCAGAAAATGCGAGCCCCCGGGCCAACGATTGCCGGGCCGCGACTTTGAAAATCTCACGGCCGAAAATCTCCAAAGCGTGCGCCGCGCCTTTCCTTCGTGGATTCTGCGGCGGTGGGAGGCGAACTTTGGGACCGCAACTGAGTCCGGCAAAACCGCGGCGATGCGCCTGGCAAACGCCAGCCTCTTGACCCCTCGAACCACCTTGCGCGTGGTGGATGCTACAGCAACCTTACATGACCTGCAAATTGAGCTGGAATCGGAGGGAGTTTCGATTTCGCCTTGCCGCTTCACAGGTGCCCATGGATTGGCAGTGGAAAAAGGGCATGTGCAGAACACCCGGGCTTATCGCCAGGGCCGCGTGGTGATTCAGGACGAAGCATCACAATTGGTGGCCGAATTGGTAGCGCCCGAACCGGGGCAGAACATCTTGGATCTTTGTGCCGCGCCGGGGATGAAGTCGGGACAAATCGCCCAGAATTTAGGTAAAGGAAACCTGGTTGCTTGCGACCGCAGTGCCTCGCGCCTGCAAACCTTGGCCAGACTTCTGCCGCCGCAGGTTCCTGCTGGTGTCCGATTATCATTGATTCGACTGGATGCCGGGCAAGAGCTGCCCTTCCGAACAAGGTTTGACAGGGTTCTGCTCGACGCGCCCTGCTCCGGAACAGGCACGCTGGCGCGCAACCCGGAGATCAAGTGGCGGCTCCGTCCGCAGGACATCAGGCGCCTTGCGGGCTTGCAAGCCGGAATGCTGCGAAACGCCATCTCGGCGCTTGCCCCGGGCGGACGAATGGTTTACGCCACCTGCTCGCTCGAACCGGAGGAGAATGACGAGGTCGTGGAGCGAATCCTGTGCGAATCCAGTGAGTTTCGGATTCTGGGCGCAAGTGAGCTGACTGCCATTCACCCGCACTTGGCTTCCTTTTTCGACTCGCGGGGATTCTTCCGAACCCGTCCCGATCGACAGGGAATGGACGGCTTTGCTGCTGCAGTAATCGCCCGCGAAGGGAAAATCTAGAGATGGTCGGGCCTCGCGGATTATGGATTGTGTAGAAAGATGGGGCTGGTGGACCGATTGAGATTGTCAGTGATTCGTTATGCGGCGAGCTTTGATTTCCGCAAGATGGTCCATCAAGCGTCTGGCAATTTCCTTGTCCTTCCCTTTGGCAATCTCAGCCAGCATCTCATTCAACGCGAAATGAACAATGTCGTGATGATGGACCTCCTCCGGTGCCAGTTCCGTGCTGAAGCGCAGCCAGAGGTTGTGGAGCAAATCGATTTCCTTGGGAGTCAGACGCGGCGCGTGCGGGCCGAGATAAAAGATTTCCTCCTTCTCCCCGGGAGCGTAGATTTCCAGCGTCAGGTGAGGCTTGGGATCAGCGAGTTTTTCCCACGCCAGACCCGCGCAGCGCGCTTCCTCGGCGATGGGCATTTTTGTCGAGGGCGCGAGAGCAATCGCCGAGGCTTGCAGTGAATAGGCAGAGCGCAGAATGCCTTCCCATATTTCGCTGGCCGAGGCGATGGCCAGGTGAATGCTCTTGCCCTCGTGCTCGGCGAGGGAAAGCGCCTTTGTGAACAGTTGCTGTTCCGTTGTGCTGAAGAGTTGCTCGGCGGCAAGCGAGCTTTCTCCGCTCACGGCGCGCTGTAGAATGCGGATATGCAATACCACCAGGTCCTGCCGGGCGGTGTTCACGCGCCGCAACACCGCGGCCAGGTGGTGGAGCGTGAAGTAGTCGCGTACCAGAACCAGGATGTTTTTCGGGCGGACTCCCACGGCCTTGGGCGTAAGTTCCTCTCCGGGGACAAGGTGGAATTGGTCCAGCTCCTCGTGTGTGCTCCCGCGGGCGTGCGTAACCCGCTCCGATGCAGTGAAAACGCCGAAGAGCAGGATGGTAAATGCCACTCCCGAAAGCGTCGCGACCTGTTTCGTAAACAGGTTTACCGTTGCCACTCCCAGAAGAACCAGGGTAATAAGTGAAAGGCCCATCGGAACTTCCCGACCGGCAACGTGCAGGTTCAGGGGAACACGATACTCGCGCGGGCCCGGAACCTTGTAACGAAGCACCAGCACCGCCAGTCCCTTCATCACGAAGCTCCAGATCACGCCGAAGGCATAAGCTTCACCCAACAGGTAAACATTGCCGCGGCTCAGCAGGATGGTCAGAATCTGAAGCCCTACCACCATGTTGATGATGCGATAGGAAGTTCCAAATCGCGGGTGCGGCCGGCGGAACCAGTCGGCCAGAACACCGTCCTCGGAGACGCGATTCAGGACGCCGTTTGAACCCACAATCGCCGTATTGACGGCGCCGGCGAGAATCAGGGTTCCCACCAGAACCACAAATCCGTGAAACGCCAGCCGAAGCATGAGAGGCCCCACCATATTCATGGCCAGGCCGCCGATCAGGTTCTCAAAAAACCCCTTGCGCACGGCGTCGGGAATAATCATGACCGCGAAGAAGGAAACCAGCGAGGTAAACATCATGCTGTAAATGAAGATCACCAGCCCGGCCTTCTTCAAATTGGGAAGCTTGGGGTGCTCGATCTCGCGATACACCTGCGCGAGCGATTCCTCACCACTCATGGCCAGAATGGAATGGCCGAGGCCAATCAGAATTCCGATCAGGCCGATGGTATGGGGAAGCCGGCTGTCACTGAGCCATCCCAGCGCGTTGGTGGCAAAGTGCAGATTGGCCGAGATCGGCGGCGGAGGCAGGTGGCCGCCGCGAACCCACAGCGTGTAACTGCACCACCCAATGAGGAGTATCACCATGATGGTGGTGAGCTGCATGATGCGCAGCGCCTTCTCACTCGATTCCGGAATTCCCTTGATGTTTTCCCACCAGAAATAGAGCGTCACCAGAATCGCGAATGACGCCGCCGTGCCGTTAACCGAGAGAACGATGTGAAAGCCCAAAAACTGCAACAGCTCGTTCAGGAAACCGGCGAGATATTGTCCGGCAGAAACGCCGCTGATGGGGCCCGTCAGAACGTAATCGAACATCAGGGCGGAAACGGAGAACTTGGCCAGCGTGCCGCCCATGGCTTCTTTCACTACGCGGTAGACTCCGCCGCGCACGAACATGCTGCAACTCTCCACATAAATGGCGCGGACGGCATAGGAGAACAGCATGACGGCCAGGATGAACCAGGGCGCGGATTTCCCCACCGCCTGCTCAGCGATACCCCCGGCGTAATATGCCGACGAAGCAAGGTCATTCAATACAATTGCCGCCGCACGCCAGAAAGTAATGAAGCTGAGCATGGCGGTTGTCGCCACCATGACTTGGGGAAGGGCCGGCGCGGCAGAGCGAGGAGGGGCCTGTTCTTTTGCGGTATTCTCCATTTAGCAAGTCGATGCGGTCTGCTAGAAAGAAGCAGCAGCATCATCGCATAAGACGCCAAAGCTGTAAACTGGTAAGACTCATTGCCACATTCTTAGGCGCGACGGCATCGGTCTTGGTTAAGCGCCCAGGGTGCAGGGCGACAGCGCACTGAGGGATTTTCACGCACTTACAAGTTGGTAGAGCCGAGGATCGGACTGCGGGAGCAGCAGCTCCCGTTTTGACTTGAAATCCAACTTGACCGGAGCAGCATGGTTGGTTTAAGCGATTTCGCAAGCAAGGGGGTATCTGCGGCTATCGCAGTCCAAGATGAGGGGCCGGCCTGGGAACGGCTTGCCCTCTTTGGTACACCGATGCGCGGGAGCAAGTGGCGGCCTCGCCGCTAAGTTTGGAATTGGGAAATTTCGATCGCGCGTTTACTTGCGCAAGGCGGCAGGCTTACAATGAACCCAGTGAATCATCCCTTGCCTGTAGCGCAAGGCAAACCCTCGGAGCTTTCCGCGTGGATGTAGCATATGAGCTTACGCCGCTGGTTGCCACCAAGCTCATCATCTATACCTTCGGAACGCTGCTCCACCTTTTCCTGATGGTTCTGATTCTTGGCAACCGGCGATTGCGCCGGCTGGAATGGTTGCTGTTCAGTCTGATGT